>JBATAT010000517.1:0-5070 GCA_049662005.1 Tepidiformaceae bacterium | reverse complement strand
CGCCTCACCTCCGTGGTGAGGCGGCGCTGAGTGGAACCGGGATGTCCCGCATGTTTCGCCATGAATCGCTCGACGTTGCCAGCAGCCGCCCCGGCTCGCGAACCGAGCACCTCACTTACTCGATTTGAGACAAGCCGCACTGCCACGCCGTACGTTGATGTTGCGAGGACAACGACATCGGGCCGTTCACGCTCGACCTGTGCCTGGACATAGCCGGCTGCCGACGAGCCAGCGAAGAGCATCCGATGCACGACTGCGGCGTCGACGCCAGCATCAGCAAGGAGTCCTTGAAGTTGCCATGGCCACCCATCCCGTGGGTTCAGCAGCCGCGAACCATCACTATCGCTGTGGCCGAGCACGAGGATCTTCAGTTGCGAGATCCCTCTTCCCCGTTCAGGCGAGCGCTTCGAACAGCCCGGTGCCTTCGAGGAGTTCCGCCATCCGGTCGAGCTTGCGTTCACCCTGAAATCGCGTGTGATCGAAAATGCCCTCGAGGGCGATCACCGTGTTCTCCGTATCCGTGCGGCTCAGGAGGACCGGTACCCCGTTCGCGCCCGCGGCATCGAACAGGTACTCAGAGGGGCGCCGACCGCCCGTGAGGATGAGCACATTCGGATCCGCCTTGAGCGCTGCCAGGTGCTGGTCGTTCTTGTCGAAACGGACGACCACAGCTTTGGAATCGAATCGGCGTAGGTACGGCTGGCCCGCATCGGAGCCAATCGGCGCGATGACGAGGTGATCGCTCGTCCGATCGAGGTCGCCTTCCACCAGGACCTCCGCGTTGAGCGCCTCGCGTGCTTCGGCAACGCTGAAGCCTGCCAGCGTACGGTCTTCACCGATTTCGATGACAAGCGGTGAACCCTCAGTTGCCCGTGCTCCAATAAGGCCATCAACGCCCGTGACAACGATCGCCGCCGCGTCGGCGTTCTTCGGTGCCTTCTCCGCGGCAACCACCACCAGCTTCGCATCACCGCCCGGGAAAGCCGCCAGGGGGCCTTCAACGACGAGCGTCTCATCGGCTTCCGCAACCGGAATGGCAGCCGCGGCAACAGATTCGGTGCCGGGCACGAAATCGAGCGAGCCAAACCAGCTCGCGTCGGCCGCCGCATTCGCGCCGTCTTCCGCCAATCGAACCAGCCGCACGGGCGTTCCCGCGTAGGCCAATGTTCGGGCGATGGCCGCGGCAACGCCGGATTTGCCCTCTCCGGGGGTTGCTGAACCTACGAAAATCACTGCCATCGAACCTGCCCTCGACGCCGGAGCGCCCAGCAATTGTGACGAAAGGCACGGATTGAGACAACGCGCGGCCCAATCCCGTTGGCTCCAGTAGGATGAATCGTATGCCCGTCACACGAAAAGTCACCGTCGAACGCAACCGTCTTCGATTTGCTGCCGCCCATATGGCCACCTTCAGTGGCACGTGCGAACCGCTCCACGGCCACAACTACGACGTCATGATCGAGCTCGAGGGCGAGCTGACCGAGGACTCCTGGGTGTGGGACTTCGGCGCCGTGAAACGCGCTGCCCGGGCCATAACCGAAGACCTCGATCACCACTTTCTGCTCCAGCGCAACAGCCGGCATCTTTCGATCGACGAGACAGAGACCTGCTGGACCGTTGGTTTCGGCGAACGCCGGTATACGTTCCCGAAGTCCGATGTCTACGTCCTTCCCATCGAAAATACCACGGCGGAATGCATCAGCGAATGGTTCGCGGGGAAGTTCATCGCCGCCCTGAAAGACCAGGGCGCGACGCATTTACGGAAGGTTTCGGTAGGCATTGAGGAAATGCCGGGGCAGGCGGGCTGGTATACTCTGGAGATGTGATGCCGCCTCAATTCCTGGGGCGGTTTCTTCGGCAGTGGAGGTAGCCATGCAACTCGACTGGGACAAGGCGATCAACGACATCCTCGCCGAGAAGATGACGTGCCAGGCGTGCGGCGCCATGGGCGATCAAATGATCGTGGGCTACACGCGCGAAGTCGCTGCCGCTGAATTCGCCACTCGCTGCAAGGAGTGTGTCGACAAGTCGGATTGCGATGCGCGCAAGCTGGTTGTCGTCTGCGAATCATGTGCCCGCCAATTCCGCGTGAACGGCGAGATGATGGATGAGGCCGGCATGATGGGCGTGTTGCTCGATGAATGCAGGCGCAACCTCGAAGACTCCGTCGATTACCTCGCCATGTACTGGAAAGAAGAGATAGAAGTCGAGTTCGATGACATGGCCAAGGGCCTCGACGAAGTCGATCCCGAACTGTTCAAGGAAGAAGACTCGTGGCGTCTCCGGCTCGAAGAGGAGTATCTCCAACTCCACCGCTGGTTCCGCGAACGTCACGTGCCGATTCCCGAGGCCGGTTGGCGTTCGACCTACGTCGAAGAGGTCATCGAACTGGGCTATACAACCCTGCTCGGCGACTAGATCGTTGGCATTCCCCCAAACGGGGCACCTGTTATAATTCCGTGGAGCGCGGAAGTAGCTCAGTGGTAGAGCGCCTCCTTGCCAAGGAGGAGGTCGCGAGTTCGACCCTCGTCTTCCGCTCCAGAACAACAAAAGCCCGCCGGCGGCGGGCTTTTTCTATTGCATCGGTGCTGAAGATGCTACGAGCGAACCGGTGCCGTTAGTGTTTCGCGCGGTCGATGATCTCTTCGGCAGCCCGCACGGCGGCATCGATGTCATCGTCGCTGTCGTGGTCGCCTTCGTTGCGCCCGCCCGGCCCATCGGGTTTGGGAGTTATCGGTGATGGAGGCGGGACTTCCTGCAGATAGGTGCAGTACTTGCACGAATCCTGGGAGCCCACCAGCGCGAGCGCGAAATGCCTGAAGCCACGACCGCAATAGACCGCCCGCCGCTGCTTCACCCGCGCCGCTCGCGAACGGCCCCTCGGCGGCTTTGCTACTTTCGCCTTCGGTATTCCCGCTGCAATGCCACCCCCGCTCTTGTCCTTCATCGCAATCAGGGAATTGATGAGGTAGATCGCCAACGGGACCACACCGACAATGACGAAAATCAAAAACGAAGCCACGGGATCATCCTAGTCCGTTCGCCGGAACCCTGCAGCTACCATACCCCAGCCGTCAAACAAACTGCTCGGCCCGCATCTCGACCAGCGAATTGCGCCAGGCTCCGACCGTTCGGGCGATGTCGTCCTCACTGTGTACAGAACTCACGAGCCCTCCCGCTCCGAAAAGGTGAGCGCCGTGGTTCGTCATCGCCAGCTGGAGCATTCGCGCGGTTTCACCTTTCATGCCCTGTTCCAGGAGCGACCAGGGCAGGTCCCTTGGGTCGTAGTCCTGCGCTTCGGGCACCTGCGTCCCCGCAACCACGATCCGGAACTCGCTCGCCTGGCCATAAACAAATCCCGGGAGCCCAAGTTCGCACATCACCCCGTTCATCCCGGCGCGAAGCTGGGCGCTCAATTCGTTCGCGCGTTTCTGGTGCGTGCCATCTGCGATCTCTCGCAAAGCCGCAGTCCCGGCAGCGGCCGAAAGTGGGTTCGCGTTAAAGGTTCCCGGGTGCCCGATCTTGGCGCCCTTGTTGCCGAACTGGAGGTGTTCCATCACCTCGCGCCGGCCCGCGACTGCCCCGCCGGGGAATCCACCGGCGAGGATTTTCGCGAGCGTCGTGAGGTCTGGCTTCAGCCCTTCAACCTCCTGGACGCCGCCCGGCGCCCAGCGGAAACCGGTCACCACTTCATCCATGATGAACACGATTCCTTCGCCCCGGCAGAAAGCCTGGAGTTCGGCAAGGAAACCCCGTGGCACCGGCAACTGCCCACTCGATGCCCCCGCCGATTCCACGATGATCGCGCCTACATCGGAACGGTCCGAGACGGTCTGGCGTACCTCGTTCATGTCCAGCTGCACCACCGAGACCGAATCGAGCGTTGCCTGCGGCACCCCGGCAGGCGCACCTGTCGAGTATTTCGAATTCCCCACCACGTAGTCGTGCCAGCCGTGGAAGTGCCGGTCGAACTTGATAACCCCAGGCTTGCCCGTGTACGTCCGCGCCAGGCGCAGGGCCATCAGCGTCGCTTCGGTGCCCGAACTGGTGAAGCGAACGACCTCGGCCGAGGGCACGATCTTCGTGACCTCTTCGGCCCACTCGATCTCTTTCAGGGTGCTGGCGCCGAGGTGCGTACCGAGCGCCAGTTGCGCCTGGGCGGCCTCGATCACCGACGGGAAGTTGTGGCCCAGCATGAGCGCTCCGTGGCCCATCACGTAATCGATAATCTCGTGTCCATCCGCGTCCCACTTGTGGGCGCCGGCCGCGCGCTCCGCGTAGATGGGAAACGGCGTCATGTACCGGCTGTCGTGCGTGACCCCGCTGGGCAAGACCTTCCGCGCTCGTTCGTAGAGCCGTGCCGAGTTCGGATGTCGTTCGATGTACTTCTGTTCGATGGTCATGGCGCGCCTCCACCACCGATGATACCGGCCGAAATCCCTTCGTACGCGGCTCGTGTCTACCCCCGCGGGCGAACTGCACAATTTCCATCGTCACGATCAGCCAAAGACCTCCGACTAACGACCGGACCGCTACTCCCACCGCCACCGCGTGTACGTCCGCCCGAACTCCATCCCCGGTTTTAGCATCCATCCGAGCGCACTTCGCGGGCGGATCAGATACAGGCCGCCTTCATCCCACTGGCTGGGCTCCGGCGCGTACTCATGCGCGGCGTATTTGGCCTTGTACAGGCCAGCGAGTTGCGTAGCGAACGCCCGATCTGGTGGAACAGGGGCCGATTCCGCGCGGCCCTCGAGGATCACCACCTCATCCCCACTCTCGAGGTGGACCGAGACTTCCGGGTTGGCGGCGATGTTCTTCATTCTCCGCGTCTCGCCGCTGCCGTCGAAGTAGAGCGTGCCTTCATGCCAGACTCCCCAAACCGGCGTCGCATGGGGGCGGCCATCCGGGCGCACGGTAGCAATCCAATAGTTCATCGCGCGGGCCAATCGCTCTTCGGCCCAGCTCCATTCAAGCATTCCATCGTCGTCGTCGGGCAGACCGTAGTCCTTCGGCACATCTGGCCGCTCGCGTGTGTTGGGCCTCGTCATGGCACCACCTCCCTTTTGG
>JBATAT010000516.1:0-3824 GCA_049662005.1 Tepidiformaceae bacterium | reverse complement strand
TCGTCATCGAATGGGGCGGCAAGCGTTGGGATCACTCCGCACGATCGCCCGGGCACTCCCCCGGCCGGTTGCGACGGACCGTGCATAGCCTCATCAACGACGCCCGGCATGGCCTTCAACTCTTCCGCCATCCGCTTCGTGCCACGGTGGCGGTGGTCGCCGGGATTGTCTCCTGGCTGGCCAACCTGGCCGCGATCTGGTTCACCCTCCTCGCCTTCGGGATAACCAACGATGCATTCGCTGTAGCGATTGTTGTCTTCGCCGTCTCCAACCTCGTCGGAGTTGTTCAGTTCACCCCGGGTAATGTTGGTGTCTTCCAGGTAACGATTGCGGTCGCACTCGGCAGCGCCTTCGGCCTGAGTACGGCCAGCGCGCTGAGTTTCGGCATCGGGCTCCAGGCGATCGAAGTCGGCCTCGGGGCCGGGCTCGGCCTCCTCTTCCTCGCAGTCGAAGGACTAAGCATCGGAGGCGTCCGGCGGGAGATGGCGAACTCAGAATCAGCCAGCCAGGCGCCCCCCGCGCTCGCTCCGAACCCCTCGCCCCGGGGCATCCCAGCAGTTGTGCCAGCGGCCAAGCCCGAAGAAGTCACCTCGCGCTGACGAGCGGTTTTCGGCTACACGCTCTTCCGCACTGTTACTCCGCCCGGCAGCTTCATCCCCATCGAGGAACGTCCCGACGAACTCCATGTTCCGCTCAGCGGCCCGCTCGATGAACTGACGCTGAAACTGCTGTCGTTGACGTTCAGTTTTAGTCCTCCGGGTAGCGCGAACGTTCGCCGCCTGGCTGTCCGCCGGGTCGTCCGTGTGGTGCGAGTGGTGACGCGCCGCCGCACCGTCTTCGTCGTCGATCGCTTCGCTGCGGGCCGTGCAGTGCTGCGTTTCTTCGATGTCTTGCTCGATTTGGTTGTCGCCACCGTCGTGCCACCTCGATTCGTGTCCAGGAATAATAACCGCCGAATGCTCGGAACTGGGCACTCGGCACTCGGAACTCGGCACTCCCCTCTCTCATCCAACTCTCATAAAGGTATGCTCCGATGATGGCGACGATGAAGATCCTCCTGGTCGAAGACGAAGCCCGCCTTGCCACTGCTGTTCGCCGCGTTTTGGACGACGAGGGATACGCAACCGACTGGGCTGCCGACGGCGCCGATGGGCTCACCCGTGCCGAGACTTCCGAGTACGACGTCATCCTCCTCGACGTGATGCTGCCCTCGTACGATGGCTACGAAATCGCCCGCCGTCTCCGCGCCGATGGTTCGACCGTACCGATCCTCATGCTCACTGCACGCGATGGCATCCAGGATCGCGTGCGCGGACTCGACGCCGGCGCGGATGACTACCTCGTGAAGCCGTTCGCGCTGGCCGAACTGCTCGCGCGGGTGCGCGCCCTCAGCCGCCGCGCCAGGATGGCCGAGGTTGCCGAATCACCGCGTCTCTCTGTCGCCGACCTTGAACTTGACATGCGCTCCCACGACGCCCGGCGCGGCCAGCGCCGGATCGAACTCACCGCCAGGGAGTTCTCACTCCTCGAAACGCTGATGCGCCACCCCGGCCAGGTGATGACCCGGGCACAACTGCTCGATACCGTCTGGAGTTACGATTCGATCGTTGAATCGAACGTGGTCGATATCTATATCCACTACCTGCGCAACAAGATCGACAAGGGATTCGACCACAAGCTGATCCGGACGGTTCGCGGCACCGGTTATTCCATTCGGAGCGATTGATGTTCACCCGCGCACGGCTGGTGCTCGCCACATGGTTCACACTCGCTTTCGTCATCACGCTTGTCGCAGTCGGTGCTTCCGCATATCTCCTCATCCGCCGCGACATCGACAAAGAGATCGATGGTAGCCTCGAGAACACGCGGATCGAACTCATGCGGCCAGCGAACTCGCCCGCTCGAAGGCAAGCTGACAACCGCACTTCACGAGACGTTCTCGCACCTGCCGGCCTCGGCGCTGGGTACTTCGATGGTCCCGATTTCGATGGCGACAAGCTCCCGCCCGGCATCCCGGCCGATGTCTTCATCGTCTACACAGACGGGGAAGGCACCATCTACGCGAACCCTCGCTCCGTGGATGTCGACGATGTCGATTTCGCGAAGCTCTGCGATGCCGCAAGCGGCACCCACGAAGTTGCCGATGTTGCCGCAGGTGGTAGCCACTACCGCTTCATCTCGGAAGAAATCGCGAATTCGGACGCATGGATTCACATCGGCCGATCGCTCGAAGCCCGCGACCGCCAGTTGAAAACGCTCTCCACGGTCTTCCTCGTCGGTGGGTTCGGAGGTGTCCTCGCCTCGGCGATGGGTGGGGTCTGGCTGGCAGGCATCGCCTTGCGTCCCATTCGCAAGTCCTATGAGCGTCAGCAGCGCTTCGTCTCCGATGCCTCGCATGAGTTGCGCACACCCCTCGCCGTGCTCCGCGCAAATGGCGAGCTACTCCAGCGCCATGCCAACGACTCCATCGCCAACAACATCGACCAGGTCGATGCGATCACTGCCGAAGCCGAAGCGATGACGAAACTCGTCGATGACCTGCTCCTCCTTGCGCGGGCCGACGAAGGCGAAGCCACCATCGCGCGCGAGCCGGTGTCGCTCGGCGCCGTCGCTGAAGAGCTCGGGCGCGATATGGAGGCCCTCGCGACCGAGCACCACATCACCTTGCGCGTCGATGCGCAGCCAGTTCAAGTCGAAGGCGATCGCCATCGACTCCGCCAGCTCGGTGCAATCCTCCTCGATAACGCGATCAAGTACACCGAACCCGGTGGCCGCGTCGAACTCCACTGCATTCAGTCTGGCAAGTGGGTCGAATTCAGTGTGACCGATACTGGCCCCGGAATTCCCGGGCACCTGCAGTCAAAAATCTTCGACCGGTTTGTCCGGGCGGATGCCGCCCGGACGCGAGCAACAGGCGGCGCGGGCCTTGGTCTTGCGATCGCCAAATGGATCGCCGAGGCCCATGGCGGTCGCATCGCAGTCGAATCAGAACCGGGCGCTGGGACGAAGTTCACGGTGCGTCTGCCCGCGCTGGCCTAGCCGCGCCAGGCCCCAGCGCAGTTGGCCGCCGATCGCGAAGCGCCAACAACCGTTAGCGACAGGCGAAGTTTTTCCCCATAGAATCCCGCTCAAATCAGGAGGGCGCAGGCAATGGGCAGACTCGACGGCAAGGTTGCGGTCATCACCGGGGGTGCGAGCGGCATGGGCGAAGCGACGGCGCGGGTCTTCGTCCGCGAGGGCGCTCGGGTCGTGATCGCTGACGTCCAGCAGGACAAGGGTGAGGCCGTCGCAACATCAATCGGCGCCGAGTGCCGCTTCCAGAAGGCAGACGTCAGCAGTTCGGAAGACGTCCGCTCCCTCGTCGTTTTCGCGGTCGAAGCGTTCGGCAAACTCGACATCATGTACAACAACGCAGGGATTGGCGGTGGCGAGGGCTCGATCATCGAGTGCTCCGAGGAGCAGTTCGACCGGATCATCGCGACCGACCTCAAAGGTGTCTGGCTGGGAATGAAACATTGCCTGCCCTACCTCATCGAGAATGGTGGCGGCTCGATCATCACAACGGCTTCCGTCTCAGCGATGATGGGCATGCCCGGCCAGGGAGCCTACGGCTCTGCCAAGGGAGGCGTCGTCCAACTGACACGCGTTTGTGCCATCGAAAACGCCGAAAAAGGTGTGCGCGCGAACTGCATCTGCCCGGGCGGTACCCTCACCCCCATCCTCTACGACAACCCGTTCGGCGTTTCGGTGGACCCGGCAAGGGTCGCTGCCGGCCTCGTGAACGCTCAGCCGATCCCGCGCGCCGGGCTGCCGGAAGACATCGC
>JBATAT010000515.1:0-1959 GCA_049662005.1 Tepidiformaceae bacterium | reverse complement strand
TGGGCCAACACCAACGTGCTGAGCACGCGCCGCTGCAACCCTCCGAACGCTACCTGCTGCTCCAAAAGGCTCTTCTCCTGAGCATTCACTTGTACACGGTTTCCAGGCTTGGCGCGTCAGCGGCGGGAGGCGGTTTGGCGAGGAGCGTCGAGATAGGTAGATCGCAGAGTTGGCTGCGGAAGCGCGTCGTTCGCGCCGAGTGCGTGTGTTCAGCACAATCTGGGGATGGCACATTTCGAAGTCCCGGCCCTCGTTCGCAGGCGTGCGCTGGCTATGGGTGAGGCCGGGACGGCCTGGCTCGAACAGCTCGATGGCGTCGTCTCGGACGTTGCCGTGAACTGGGATTTGGAGGTTGGCAGCGTGCTGGAGGGTGGTAGCAGCGGCCTCGTCGCCGAAGTCATCCTGCCCGGCGGCGTCCTTGCCGTTCTAAAGGTCGCGCTGCCGCATCCAGACCTCAGCACTACCGAGGCGGACGTCCTGCGTGCCGCGGACGGGACGGGTTATGCGCGGCTCTTCCACTACACCCCCGCAAAACACGCGATGGTGATTGAGCGACTTGGCCCACCCGTCTGGCAACACAACTGGCCGCAAGACCAACAGCTGCCGATTTACTGCGCCGCCCTCCAGGAAGCGTGGAAGGTCACCTTCGATTCTCAAGGCGTCATAGACGGCGCCGGCAAAGCAGCGTGGCTCGAAGAGTTCATCCCGCGAACATGGGAATCCCTCGGACGCCCGTGTGGCGAACGAACCATCGCGCGGGCGCTCGAATTCGCTGCGCGCCGCGGCAAGGCCTTCGACCCCGGGTGTGCGGTCATCTGCCACGGCGATGCACACCCCGGCAACCTCCTCGCCCCACTCGAGTCCGGCGGAACCTACAAGTTCATCGATCCCGAAGTTGGCTTCATTGAGCCGGAATACGATCTCGGCTGCTGGCTCCGAGGCTGGCGGCCAGCGCGGGGTCACGAGCCTAGCGTTGGGAGGCTTGCGCGCGATGCGGCGAGTCAACTGGCGGTGCTAACCGGCACGGACACGCAAGCGATCTGGGAGTGGGGATTCATCGAACGGATCTCATCCGGCCTTTTGCTCATGCGCCTCGGCCACGACGAAGGTGCGTTGTACCTCTCCATCGCGGACGCGATAGCTGATTCGTGAAGCCGGCCGCGCCGCTCAGTTGCGTTCCTCGCATATCGCTCGGGTACGCTGTTGGTTCATTACCATGAACGGAATCGACGCTTCGACCTCTGCCCCTCCCTTGCCACGCTGGTTCGGATCTAGAGCCAGCCCAGGCGACCCGGCCGTCTCCGCCCTGATCGACCGAGTCGCTCGAGGGGCCGGATGGGCAGACCTTGGTGGTGGGTTCAACCTCAACGTGCGGATAAACGCGGAGCCGCCGGTTGTCCTTCGGGTTCATCGGCCCTGGGTTACCCGCGGCCGGGTAGCGGGACTGCGGCGGCTGCGGGAGCGGCTCCAGCGGACGCAAGTCCGCGTCGCTTGGCCGATTCAGACTTCCGGCCGCGACGTCCTGAGGGTCGCTGATCGCTGGGCTGAGATGGAGGAGTTCATCGAGCACGTTCGGCCGCGGGCAGACGAGGACTCCTACGTCCGCCTGTTCGAGGAGCTGGGCCGCCTTCACACGGCACTCAATGCAGTCTGGGAGCCCAGTCCGCCCGAACCCCTCGACGACCACAGAACGTTCGGCCAACTGCGTTACTCGTCCGGCTTCACACGCCGCACGCTCGGACCCCGCAGCGAGCCGGTCGTGCATCGCATGCGCCAACTGATCGCCGAACTCTCCAAGCTCCGGAAGGAGGTCGAACTGCCATGCGCTCCGATTCATGGGGACTACAAACTGGGTAACGTGGGAGAACTGTCAGACGGCTCATGGGTCACCTTCGACCTGGACTTCGCGAGGGTCAGGGAGCGGTTGTACGACATCGCGGCCAGCCTGAATCACATCGC
>JBATAT010000514.1:0-4282 GCA_049662005.1 Tepidiformaceae bacterium | reverse complement strand
TGGGAAGCGGGCCTGCGCGAGGTTCTCTCGGCAGCCGGCCTGAGTGGCAGCGTGATGGTCCCGCGGCGGGCCTGGGGTAAGGAAGTCGCTGACGCGATTCACCTCGCTGCCGATGAGACCGAAGCTGCCATGGTCGCGATCAGCTCACGCGGGTCCGGCGCGGTGCGCCACGCCCTCTTCGGTAGCGTCGCCCTCGGCGTGATTTCGCGCGCCGACCTCCCGGTGATGACGCTCGCCGGCGATCCGCCCATGCGTGAAGCCAGCGGCCCTTACCACATCGTCGTCACCTCGGACGGTTCAGCCGATGCGAAAAGCATCTTCCCCGGCATCAGCGCGCTGCTCATTCCGGGCAAGACGAAGGTCACCATCGTCGAAGTTGCGACCATGAAGGTGCAAGAGTCCGAGGCGGAAGCCATCGAACGGACCAGGCCGGGCGTCGAGGCACTGCTCGCTCGGGTACCCGCTGGCGTCGAAGCCAGCACCCACGTCCGCGTTGTCCCCGCCGGGGCCGCCATCGACCTTGCCGTCATCGCCGCGGCCGATTCGCTCGGGGCGGACGCGATCGCATCGGCGACGCATGGGCACAGCGCCCAGCGGCGCCTGATCGCCGGCAGTACCGCCCTCGGCATCGTGGCGAAGGCACAGGTCCCGGTCATCCTCGTGAAGAGCACGCCAACCGAATAAGCGGTTCGCTGCCGACTACCAGGGGCGGCGCCACTTGTTCCAGTTGAACGGCTCGATGCCAGTCTCGGTCAGCTGCCAGATGGTTGCTTCCGGCTTGCCACCTTCGATATCGAGGAAGCCGATCGTTCCGAGCTGGGTGTCGAGGTTGCGCGGGTAGGTCGGCGAGCCCGGGTTCACGCAAAGGCAACCGTTGATCGTGTCAATCGCCTCGACGTGCGTGTCGCCATAGATCAGGACGTCGAGCTCGGTGGTACCGAAGTAGCGCGTCATCGCCCGATCGAGCGTGAGATGCGGCGGGTATTCGGGGATGGGCACGTCGTGGGTGAGGCCGACCTTCAGGCCGTCGAGGTCCAGCAACCAGGATTCGCGCAGGCGATGGTGGTCGGGCTGGACGGGGCGGCCGCCGGAGCCCTCCTCGCCGTTGCCGCGAGCGGCCCAGGTGGGCGCGATCGCATGGAGTTGGTCGATAACGACCAGGTCGTGGATGTCGCCCGCGTGGAGGATGTAATCGACTCCACGGAAGGCGTCGAAGACCTGGGGCCAGAGCTCCGGGCGGGATTCGGGGATGTGGGTATCTGAGATGAGGCCGATGCGCATGATCTATTCAGGCACAGATCGCGAGCAAAGGGCAATCACTGGGAAGCGACGCGTTGCTGCCACCGAGCTGGCTGGAGTCCGGACATATTTCGGGTCTGCCCGTCACTTTTTCGCTCTACCGCTCCATCTGCCTGTCATGGAAGCGACGTTGCTTGACACTGTTCGGCTGCGGAATCAGTCTGCCCGGGACGGAATGGCAACGCCGCATCTCATCCTCGTTGGTTATGGGATTACCGATTCGCTCCAGCTCACCGTGGAGGCGCAGCGGGTCATTTCGCGCTGGGGAGTGGTTCACGCCCTCGAAGTTCCTCCGAACCTGGCGGCATTTCTCAAGTCTCAACGAATCAGAGTCAAGCTGCTCACTGGCGGCTTCGCACCCGGTCAACTGCTTGCCGATAGTTATCTCGACATCGCGAGCAAGCTGCTCGAAGAGACTGCCCGTGAGCGTCCCGTGGTGTTCCTCAGCCCTGGTCACCCGATGGTCTTCAACTCGGTCGGTCGATATTTGGCCGCCGAAAGCAGACGGCTGGGACTCAGTCTCGCGGTTGTTCCCGCGCCCTCGCAGTTGGGCTTAATCATCGGCGGGATTGGCCTGGACGTTTCGACTTTTGGGCTCCAGGTCTTCGATGCAACCCGGCTCGTTTCGCGACAGGTGAAGATCAACCCTCTTGTGCCAGCGTTGATCATGCACGCCGGCACTTTTCAACAGACTTCTGTGGGCGGGGGTGGCGCTGCGCTGGACATGCGGCCGCTGGTTAGCCACCTCGAAGCGTTCTATCCCCAAACTCATCCAGTTGCTGTGGTAAACCTCACGCGAGAGGGGATGTCGCTCGCACAGGTGGCGTTCAGGCATCTCCACGAAGTCGCCGCCCAACTCAATACCGGCTCGCATCTCTTCCTGGATCTGGTGCAGACGCCAACACAGGGAACACCGGCCTGAGGCCGTCCAAGACACAGCAAAGGGAGCACAGTTCAATGGCAATCAATTTTTCGAAGCTATTCGGACGGGCCGCAGAGCCTGAGGTCGCCCTCGGAGGGCCTGATACGGCCGCCGCCCACGACCGGTACGCGAACATGGAAGTCAGCTACCGGGAGCAGCCAGCGCCTGCTGAAGGCGTCTTGGTCTGGAACGGCGAGCCTGTGTCCCAGGGCACCCTCAACGTGCACTCCGACTCGCCGCAGCACCCCGAACCGCTCGGATTCGATCGCGGCTACCTGCCGCCCGACGGGGTGCACGCGGCCCAGGAGCCCGAGGTCGCACCGGATCACGGGCTGGCGGAGACCGCTGATCTCCGTGCGGGAATGCAGGTAGATCAGAAGATGGGTATGCCCGACTTTTCCTCTCACGACAACCTGCGGAGCAGCGCGCCGCCACCGGGACTCCTTCCTTACGCCGAGCAGTCACCTCTGTTCCATGCCGACCAGGCCTCGCACACAACCCCGGGTGAAGCAGGCGAAGGCGCCTCTACGTTGCTCGACTTCAGCCATGGCGATGCAACCGCAGCGGCCGACAACGGCCTGCCGGTGAGCCTGAACTTCGGGAGCGTCGAAGTGATTGGTGACCATGCGGCGGGGGGCCATGAGGCAGGGCTCGACGGTCACCACGGTGCTCTCGATCACGGCCATCATGGCCTGGCGGACCATCACATCGATTTCGACCTCTAAGCTTCTCCGGGTGCAGATTCCGAACCTCGACCAGGTGAGCAGCCAGTCGCTGGCACGACTGGCTGCAGATCGTGAAAGGCCGCTGCAGGTAACCCCCGCAGGTCAGCCAGTTGCGCGGCGCACTACTTCAATATGGAGGCGCGCGCTCCCGTTCGTCTTTCTCAGCCTTAGCCTCTTCGCGCTCGCGAGCATGGCCGTCGGAGTCGCCTCGTGGGCGGAAGATGGCTGGTCGATCAGTGATGTTGTCGAATTCGTGCTCATGGGCCTCATCGTTGTTGCTGTCCTCACACAATTGAGAGGCATCCTGAGATCGACCCGATTCGGCCAGCACTTGCCGTTCATTGGGCCACGTATCCGGCCGGTGGTGGAGCCGCCAGCGTACCGTGTCCTCGATGCAGTCAGTGCCGAATTCCTCATCGCGCGCAGGCCGGCGATTCTCGCCCCGGGGGTCCGGCGGGCCGCTGCCGTGCGACGAGGATCGCGTCTTATCGAGCGGTTCGCGGTGATCGGCGTGCTCGCTCTCGCCGTCCTCGCGTTCATCGGCATGGTCTTCGTGGTCGGATTCATCATCTACGTTGCCGGGCCGACTGATTCGGCACTATGGCTCACGGCGCCGTTCACGGCTCTCTCTGGCTTCGGGACGTGGCAGCTGTTTCGGAGTGCGAGCGGAATGGGTTTCAGAGGACGTCCATACACCCTCTTCTCGCGCGCCTTCCGCGATTCGGTCCGGCTGTGGGGAAGTGGTTCACTCGCCGCGAAGGTAGTGTTCACAACCACAGCGACCGCATCCGTAGCGGGTTCGGTTGTCGTGCCGCAGCTTGCGTCCCATCCGACGCTCTTCGATATCTTCATTGTCGATGAGGGTACGAACGCGGTTTACCGGATCGACCTGGAGACCGAGGCCGCGGCCCATGCAGACTATGCGCTGAGCGCTGCGCTGCATCCGATTGGAGGGGCGACCCAGGCGCAACCTGTGACGCTTTCTACCGGCAAGAAATTGCCGCGGGGAAGCCTGTACGTGGTGGTCGAGACCTCGGGCGAACCTTCTCAGCGCATCGTCGGGTTCCGCCCCGGCTCGCGTTCCCCGGTTCCGGTCTCACTTATTCAGCCCCCCATACCAGGTGCAAAATTCAGCGGCGGCGCGGGTGTACTTCACGCGCTTCAGCCAGATGGCTCCCTCTGGGATATCGATATCGCGACGGGCATCGCGACCGAGCTCGCCCGGGTGGATGCACCACTCGGGCCGTTCACCTACGAGTCAGAATCAAAATCGTTGCTTATGATTTCGAGCGGCGAGCTTGTCCGGCTGGATCCAGCTACGGGAACGGTCACCAGC
>JBATAT010000513.1:0-4872 GCA_049662005.1 Tepidiformaceae bacterium | reverse complement strand
ATCCCCTGGGCCGCGAGGGAGAGCGAAGCTTCAAGACTGGACTGACGCCCAGGGCGTTGGATCACATTGATCGCCTGCGGAAGCGCGTCAAGGAGCCGGGCACGCCGGAGGAGCACTTTCGGAAGTGGCCGCTGAGGCGGCAGGATCTCAAGTGCTACAGCAAACTGACCGTCGTCAAGGCGCCGTCGGAATCGCATCCGTCTAGCGTGGAAGGTGCCACCGTTGGCGTCCACCCGAACGGCCGATCGTCAGTAGTGCCGAGGTGGAGTCGGGGGAAGCTTTTTGGTCGTTACCGACGGAGGAATGCGAGGGCCGTTGCGACGGCTTCGTCCCAGCCCTGGCGCTTCGGCTGGCCGGCCGCGCGGAGATCGTGGTTCCCCCGCTCGATCCAGTGGAACGCGATCTGGGGGCTCAGCGAGTAGCCGGCAATATCCTCGCGGGTGCCAAATGCGTCGTTCGCGCCCTGCACGATGAGGGTGCGCGTGCGAAGGCCCTCGAGGTGCACCGTGCGTAGCTTCTCGGGCTTGCCCGGCGGGTGAAATGGGTACCCGAGGCAGATTAACCCGGCCACCTCGAGTTCATCCGCGACCATGCTCGCCATGCGTCCGCCCATCGACTTCCCGCCGATGAAGAGGCGGTCGCTTTCGACCGAACGCACGACCTCGCGCCAGGTATCGAGCAGGATCGGCTCGCGATCGGGCGGGCGCTTCTTGCCGGTAGCTCGGCGTTGCGCCATATACGGAAATTCGAATCGAAGGACGTGCACGCCCGCGGCAGCGATGCCGGCGCAAACCACGTTCATGAACTCGGCGTCCATCGCTCCACCCGCGCCATGGGCGAGGATGAGGGTGGTCGAGGCATCGGCCGGGCCATCACTGAGAAACGCGATGCTCACAAGGTTGACCCCGGCCAGCCAAATACGGATCGGCGCAGCGCATGCGCCTTATCTCGCTCCGCCGTTGATGCTCTGGAGTTTGCGCCAGTGATGCTCGGTCACGATCCGGCGGACGGTGCCCGAACGTGAGCGCATGACGAGCGATTCGCTACGGGCGCCGTGAGCGGTGTATTCGACGCCCTGGAGCAGGTCGCCTCCTGTAACGCCGGTAGCCGCGAAGAAGACGTCATCCCCCGTGACGAGGTCGTCAATTGTCAGGACCTGTTTGAGATCGATGCCACGCTCGGCGGCCATCCGGCGGTCATCGTCGTTGCGCGGCCAGAGACGGCCCTGGAAGTCGCCTTCGAGGCACTTCAGCGCGCAGGCAGCGATGACGCCCTCGGGCGAACCACCAATGCCAACCATCATGTCGACCGCAGCTTCGGGAATCCCGGCCGAGACGGCGCCGGGGGCATCGCCATCGGTGATGAACTTGATCCGGGCGCCGGCGGCACGAACCTGGTCGGCGATGTCCGTATTCCGATCGCGATCGAGGATCACCACCGTGACTTCCTGCACCGGGATGCCTTTAACGCGCGCGACCTGGGCGATGTTCCAATCGACCGGGGCCGAGAGGTCGATGGCGCCGCGAGCCTCGGAGCCAACGGCGATCTTCTCCATGTAGAACATTTCGTGCGGGTTGTAGAGCGTTCCGCGCGGCGCGCAGGCGATGACGCTGACCGCGCCGGGGCGGCCCTGGGCGGTCAGGCGAGTACCTTCGAGCGGGTCGACCGCAACATCCACCTGGGGGCCGCGGCCGCTTCCGACGCGTTCGCCGTTGAAGAGCATTGGCGCGTGATCCTTTTCGCCCTCACCGATGACGATGATGCCGTCCATATCGACGGTATCGAGCATCATCCGCATCGCATCGACGGCAGCGCCATCGGCGCCGATCTTGTCTCCACGACCCATCCAGCGGGCGGCGGCGACGGCTGCCGCCTCAGTGACACGGACCATCTCCATGGCGATGTTACGGTCCGGAACGCGTTCGTCTCTCACTGGTTCACTCCCAATTGGCTTGCCACCGGCTTCAGCGCTTCCGCCACGAACCGAATGTGTTCGTCGAATTCGACGCCGAGGTCGGCGGCGCCGTTAATAAGGTCTTCGCGCCGAACCGTCCGGGCGAAGGCCTTGTCCTTCATCTTCTTTCGCACCGATGCAGGTTCGATTGAGGAAAGGGACTTGTCGGGTTTGACCAGTGTGCAGGCAATCACAAACCCGGAAAGCTCATCCGAAGCGTAGATTGCCCGATCCATTTTGGATGTGTACTCCATGCCCAGGAATGGGGCGTGGCACAGGATAGCGTAACGGATGTCGTCGGGGACTCCGCGAGCCTCGAGAAGTTTCGAACCTTCTTTGGGATGGAGGTCTTCGGTGGGGTGGATTTCCCAATCGAAATCGTGCAGGAGCCCGGTGATGCCCCACTTCTCTTCGTCTTCGTGGAGGAGGCGAGCGTAGGCCTGCATGACGGCCTCGACCGCGATTCCGTGGCGGCGTGTGCGCTCTTCCTGCGAATACTCAAGGAGGATGTCCCAGGCCTTTTCGCGATGCATCTGGCTGGCCTCCCCGAATCCGATTCGGGGAAATGGTATCCAGTTCGAGGCAAAAGCACCAAGCGAGGGAAGCGATTCTTGCTCGACACCCCACTTTGTATACAATTCCCATCCGTGGAACAGTCCCGGCTCATCGCGGCATTCCGGCGCTGGAGCGAGATTGAGGCGGTGTCGAATCTCTCGCCGCTCTACGGCGTGCTCGGTCACACGGTCGCGGACAGCCCCGAATTGCTTGCGCTCGCGAACGAAGCCCTTCCCGGCCAGCCCCCGCCGAACATCATCTTCGGCGCCGTCCACGCACTTCTCGGTTCGAACCTCGACGACCCGCTTGCGAAGTACTACGCCACCCTCGGTGGCACGCTGCCGGCGACGGCAGCAGCGGGCGAAGTATTTCGCACCTTCTGTATGTCGCACCGCGATGAACTGCTTCCAGTGATCCGTACACGCCTCGTGCAGACAAACGAAGTCCGCCGCTCATCGCTGCTCATGCCTGCATTTGCCGCAGTATCAGAAGACGCCGGCAAACCGCTGGCGCTCTTCGAAATCGGCCCCAGTGCAGGGCTGAACCTGCTTTTCGATCGCTATCTCTACCGGTATGGAGACTACGAAGCCGGCGATAGCACGTCACCGCTCGTGCTCGAATGCGAACCGCGCGGGGACACGCCAGCCGTCACCCTCCCGGTCGTTACTTCGCGCGTTGGGATCGATATCAATCCGCTCGACGTTTCAAATACCGCAGACGTCGCCTGGCTGCGCGCGCTGGTCTGGCCGGAGCATACCGACCGGCTCAAACTCCTCAACGCGGCCCTGGAGGTCGCAAGACGTTCGCCGCCAGAGCTGCTCCGAGGCGATGTCTTCGAACTGTTGCCCGGGCGGATCACGGAAACAGCGGAAGATTCCGTGGTCTGCGTGTTCGCCACCTTTGTCCTGCACCAGTTCACGCCGGCGATGCGAGCGAGGCTGCGCCGCGCCCTGGAAGCGCTTTCTCGTTCGCGCGCTATCTACCTGGTACAAATCGGCTGCCCGCGGTTTATCGAGCCAGGCTCGCAGCTCGATGGCGACGAGCAGGTGTGGATCCTCCGCATTCGCGATGGGGTGGGCCAGTACCGGATTTCATCGGTCGCAAATCCACATGGACGATGGCTGAAGTGGCAGGCGGAATCGCCCTGGCAGCCCTGGGTTGGCGAAGAAACGTAAACCCTCACCGCTGGCCCCGCTCCGTGGGCAGGTGGGCGGAGTTCCTGCTCTGGCGCGGGGTCTACAGGGTGGAGAAGAAGCTGGTCAGGGCCTCGGCCCCACGCTTTGGGTCCTGGCACATCCACCAGTGCCCAAGGCCCGGTAACACGGTGATCTGGGCACCAGCACGTTCCGCCGCCCGCCTGGCGAGGGTTTCACCGCCGGTGTAGTGGTCTTCCGTCGCGATGATGACGTGGCCGGGCTTCGCTCTGGCCGTGTCGAAAGACTTCCCCCACTCGGACATCCTGGGTTGGGCGGCGGAGCGGTAGAGGGCGAGGATGCAGCGGCCCATGTCGGCGTTTACCGCCCCGGCGACGTTGGCCGCCGCGGCCTTCGTCATCCCCAGGCTCTCGAATTGGGCGGTCCGCGCCTCAGGCGGAGCGGCAGCCATCCCGGCGACGGCGGCTTCGCCAACGTCGGGGGTTTGCCACGCCTGGGCCGCATCGTGCCAGACGTACTCCGGGTCGAAGCAGCCGGCAATGTCCATCGTCCAGGAACGGATGAGTTCGGGACGATCCATGGCGATGCGGGCGACGTGACCGCCACCCCAGTCGTGCCCGACCAGGTCGATTGGCCCGGGGATCTGTTGCAGTTCCGCAGCAAGCCAATCGCGATAGTCATCGGAGGTTGCCCCGAAATCGTCGGGCACAGGGGCACCAAAGCCGGGCGGCGAGAGCGCGATCACGTCGTCGGTGCCGAGATGTTTGCGCATCTCATCCCAGATTGCCGCGGTTTCGGGGTTGCCGTGAACGAGAACAATAGTCATGTGGTTCCTCCGTGGCGTTGGAGGATAGGGAGCGCGGCGGCGTTCCACAAGGAACTGAAACTGGAAGGGGATTTACGACCGGTGTGCGGGCTTTTGACCGCGATGAAGCCACGTCGCGCTGGCAAGGTCGCGGGCATGGTTTGTGCGGGCGACTTCGGCCCGAAGCCAGTCGCGCTCGTCCTGGAGGTCCTTGATGTGGTCTCGGAGGGCAGCCACGAGCAGGTCCATCTCGGTGACGCGCGCGACGGCACGTTCACGGACCAGGCGAATCTCCGTTGCGATTTCGCCATGAACCCGGGCAGGGGAGGCAATCACCGGTGATCCTCGCCGCTGGGCAGTTCGCCAGGCCGTTCGAGCTTCGGTGGGGCCGATTGGTGGAGGAA
>JBATAT010000512.1:0-1618 GCA_049662005.1 Tepidiformaceae bacterium | reverse complement strand
GAACGGCAATCGCGCGCTTCGTGGTTCCTCGAGTCACCCCACAATCCGCCGGAACTGACGGTCGGACGATTCTGAGCGCGTGAGTTAGAGCCTGCTGGCGAGGAACTCCCGGGTGGCGTCGGTGCCTTCGACGGGCACCTCGGCGTGCAAACCGGGGTGGACTTGCATTCGTTTGTCGGTCGCTCCAAGGAGGCCGAAGAGTTCGAAAGCGCCGTTGCGGTCGAAGCGCTCGTCGTCCCACTGCACCATGAAGAGGGTTGGGCAGACCACATTCGGAGCGTCGGCGCGATGTCGCTCGCTGAAGCGTCCGCGGATAGCGCTCGATCCTTCGAAGCCACAGAGTCCGAGTACCGCAGCCTTGAGACGCGGTTCGGCGGCAACAAATGGCAGCCCGAGCATGGTGCCCATGGAAAGACCCCAGTAGCCGACGCGCTCGGAGTCGATTTCCGGCAACTGGATGAGGGCATCGAGGGTGGCCTTCCAATCGCCGACCATGCGGTCGAACGTCCCGGGACGCTTCCAGAGGGCAATGTAGTCGGGATGGCCGGCGGAATCGTCGGTGGCGACGATATTGCCACGCTCGCCGTGATCTATCGCGTCAATCGCGGCTACAGCGATGCCATTGCGGCGTACGAAACGGCGCGCGAGAGCGAGGCCGTTGGGGTTGCGCTTCTCGCCCTGGCCACCGTGGCCCATCAGGACGAGGGGAACCGGGCCCGATGCATTCTCCGGTTGCCAGAGGATCCCGGTTATCCGGTCGCCATCACGGGTGATAACGAACGGCCTTTCGGACACGCCCATCGCCGTCGAAGTCGCTCCAGTCCAATCCATCAACAGTCTCCGTCAGTCATTTCGGGTGAACAGAGTCTACGGTTGGGCGTGGGATGGTGCATCGGCGACGAGTCGTAAGCAGCCACCGGCGCAGCGGCAACAACCCGATCGCGAGCGGTGAGGCGTGCGGGAAGTCCCTTGTTCTCCAAGTTGTTACCCGGAGATTGCATTTCGAGGTGGTCATGGGGGCTCGAACTGTCCGTATACTCGAAACAATGCGCATCGCGGTCATCGGGGCTGGCGCGGCGGGCCTGACGGCCGCATACAGGCTTCTTCAGTCGGGCCACCGTGTGACCGTGTACGAGTCCCAGCCATTCGTCGGCGGGCGGACGCACAGCGCGCATTTCGCACCCGGGCACTATCTCGACACCGGGGCCGGCTGGCTGACCTCGGCCTACACGCAGACACTTCGGCTCTTCGACGAGCTTGGGGAGCGCGGGCGATTGCACCCGATGAAGGCCTCCGGCCCTTCGGAATTGCTGATCGACGGCAAGAGCTACATTGGGTCCGGGCTCCCACGGACACCCGGCGGACAACATCTGATCCCCGCCGACGAGCGCGAACGCCTTCGCAATTGGCTGCAGTGGCTCGAGGGTTACCCCCCGCTCGGAATTCGTACCTTCAACGATAACGAGAACGCGAAGCAACATCTCGATCCCGTAAGCCCGGTGGCAGAACGCTACCTCTTTGCGCCGATGTTCGAAGGGTTGTTCGCCCCGCTGGAGGAACAATCGGCGGAATTCCTTCGATCGTGGATCGCTGCCTCTCGGGCGAAGTACTTCCAGGT
>JBATAT010000511.1:0-6650 GCA_049662005.1 Tepidiformaceae bacterium | reverse complement strand
AATGGCGGGAGCAGCGATGTTCAGTCCGAATAGCGTGCGGCCTTTGTCGAAGAGGTCGGTCTGGGGCGAGTTCAGGTACTTGGGTTCCTCACCCTGGAGGCCACGGCCACCCATGGCGATGAATTCGCCGCGTTCGTTCGCGATGGGGATGATTACTCGGCCGCGGAAGCGATCGTACCCTTCGCGGCCATTTTCGCCTTCGATGAGGAGTCCGGCGCCAATCATGTCTTTGTCTTCGTAACCACGGTTGCGAAGAAAATCGCGGAGGCCACGCCACCCGTCCGGCGCCCAGCCGATTCGCCAGGTGTCGATGGTGTTCTGGGCGAGGCCGCGCTTCCCCGTGAGGTACTCCATAGCGGCCTCGCCACCGGGCTCACGGAGGCAGCGTTGGTAGTATTCAACGGCGGCCGACATCGTCGCCGCGAGGCGTTCGTTCTGGGTGCGCTTGCGGGAGTCTTCGGCGGTGAGTTCGATGCCGGCTTCGGCGGCCAGCGTGCGGAGTGCTCCGCGAAAGTCGGAGTTCTCGCGCTTTTGGACGAACGTGAAAAGATCCCCGCCTTCGCCGCAGCTGCCAAAACAACGCCACGTCCCGCGTTCCGGGAACACGTAGAAGGATGGCGTCTTCTCGGTGTGGAACGGGCAGAGTCCCTTAAAGCTACGCCCGGACTTTTGGAGCGGCGTCACCCGCCCGATGAATTCGACCGGATCGATCTGGCGCTTGATGGCTTCGACGACATCCACAGTCGCCATGCTACGTGGCAACGCGACTCCAGGTGACGCGTTGGTGGCACTCGGCTGCGGTCTGAACTAATCGAGCCGCATTACGTCATTCGGGGATGGTGAATTCGGCGCTGGCGACAACCTGGTCGTTGATGACAACCTCGGCGGTCGCCGCTCCGGTTCCAGGCTTGCTGACCACAAAGGTTGCGGTTTGGCCGGTTGCCAGTGCGAGGTTCTGGGATTGCGCCGCTTCCGAGTTCTCGGCTTTTACGCGCACAGTGACCGTCGTTGCTGCCAGCGGTCCGCCGTTGTTCTTAATGGTCACGGTGATCTTGTCGGCAACTGTAGGCGCCTGCACGACGATTGCGGGCGCCTCCTCCGGGGCGAGGAGGACGAAGGTGGCATCGTTGTTATTCTCGCGCGATTCCTTGATCGCGTTCTTTGGATCGACGCTTACGACGGCCTTTTTCTTGTCGGTGGTGATCGGCGGGTTGAGGTCGAAGTCGACGGTGGCGGTGCCATTCGCGCCGAGATTGGCATCGATCACGATTTCCGCGGCGGGGACGTCGCCGCTGACCGCGATGACCAGGGGGCCGTTGTAGGGGTTGTTGCTGGAGTTCTGGACGGTGACGCGAAGGACCGAGCCGCCCTCAACGAGCACTGCGTTCGTAGGTACGAAGTCGGGCGCACTCGGGTTTGTCGTCGGGCTGGTCGTGACTGAGGGCGAGGGCGCGACCGTGTTTGTCGGAGGCTGGGTAGGGGCCGGCGTCGGGGTCACGCCCCGCGTGGGGACCAGGTCCAGCGTATCGAGTTCGTTGATCGCGTTGCGCTTCGCCCACTGCTGACCCTCGAGCGAATCAACGAGGAGCCATTGGACGTCCTTGTCTTTTCCGACGATTGTGACTTCCGTGCCGGCCTTGAGCGTTCCGGATTCGGGGAAGCTGTCGCCTGGGCCTGTGTGGAGGGTGGTGTCGGCTACGACCTTTCCCTTGATTGTCTGGGGACGTTCACCCACCGATTCGAATCCCGTGACCTGTGTCGGCGCGGACTCTTTCGTTGCTCCGCTCGAAGCGGTGACTTTCACGCGGAGGTCGTAGTTACCCTTCGATGCCAGGGTGTACTTCAGGACCGCCCGGTATTTGTTGTCGCTCGGTGTCTCGGTCACATTCACGGTGTCGGTGAGTTTGTCGCCAACGAAGAGTTCGAAACGGGTGATGGTTTCAGTCGCCGAGGCTTCGACGATGACCTCTTGTGGCTTGCCGACTTCGATACGTGTGCCTTTGACCGGCGAACCGATGACGACCGCGAACTTCGTTCCACCCAGGGCTGGCTCGCCGCTGTCTCCATTGTTGTTTACAAGGGAGAAGAGCAGGAAGACGACGATGCCACCAACCAGGGCGGCCAGAGCGATGAAGACGTAGAACATGGGCTGTCGCGCCGGGACGGCTTCTTCGTAATCGTCGTCGTCGTAGTACCCGTATTCGTCGTCTTCGTCTTCGTCGTAGTACTCGTCATCGTCGAATTCGTCATCGTCGTAGGGGCCCTCAGTCTGAGGGTCGTTGTAGCCGATTGCCCTGGCATCGTCGTATGCCGGCCCTGGTCCTCCGATGTAGGGTGCCTTGCCGATTGGTGGGGGAGGAGGCGGGGCCGATGGCGCGTAGTTGGCGCCAATGACAGGTTCGTCGTCCGGGTAGTCCGTGTCGTTTCGATCACTCATGCGGGCCCCCCGAGTATCTGGCGCGAGGGATCTACCAGCAACAACGAGCGCTCGCGAACATAACGGAATGCAGACCTACCGTTAACCCGTTCAGTGATTCCAGCCGCGCGCGTCGTCGCAGCCGAGTTCGGTCGCCAGCCGAATGGCGAAGCGGTCCGTCATCCCGCTGACATAGTCCGCGGCGCGCCGTTCGAGCGGGTCATCCGGGAGCGAATAGTCTGCCGAGATGCCTTCCGGGTGGGCGACGAAGTGTTCGAACAAAAACCGGACGATCCGCTTGCCGCGTTCGGCTTCGGCAAGCTGGGAATCGTAGAGGTAGACGCGCTGGAACATAAACTCTCGCAGTTCATTCGCGGCTGCGTGAACCCGCGGGCTGAACTGAATCACCGGGGCAGGACCGGCGCCTGTAGCATCCCAACTCGCCTCGATGATGTCGCAAATCATTGTGTTGAGTCGCTCGGAGTGTGTGCGGCCAAGGTCATGTTTTGCCGAGTGGGGCAGGTCCTCTTCGGTGATCAGGTGGGCGCGAATCGCATCGATGATGTCGTGGTTCACGTAGGCGATCGCGTCAGCGGTCTTCACGACCTGGCCCTCGAGCGTTTCGGGCACGCCCCAGCCTTCGGCGAAGATATCCTCGCGCGCCTTCGAGCTCTTGCGGATGGCGTCGAGCACCTCGAAGGTGAGGTTCAGCCCGGTCCCGTTGCCTTCGAGCTTGTCCAGCACGCGGACGGACTGGTAGTTGTGGCGAAAGCCTTCGGGGAGGCAATGCGCGAGCGCCTCTTCCCCCGCATGGCCGAAGGGACCATGGCCGATATCGTGGCCGAGTGCAGACGCTTCGGCGAGGTCCTCGTTGAGGTTCAGTGCTCGGGTGATCGTCCTCGCTACCTGGGCGACTTCGAGGGTATGGGTCATGCGCGTGACGAAGTGATCCTGGGCTGGCGCGATGAACACCTGGGTCTTGTGTTTTAGTCGGCGAAAAGCTTTGGTGTGAAGGATTCGATCACGGTCTCGCTGGTAGTCGGTGCGCACCGGCGAAGGCGCTTCGGGGCGGGCGCGGCCACGGCTGGTCGATGTCCGGGCCGCGTAGGGACTGAGGCGCTGTTCGTTGCCTTCGAGCCGACGGCGCACCTGATGAAGATCCACCAACCGATTCTAGCGGTTGCAGGGCGACGGAACCTGTCGCTTCCGTGGCAACGGGCCGCTATCTCCCACTTTCGTCGGATCAACTGGTGCTGTGTGAAGTGCGCGACGGAGCAGAATTCGGGCTGCTGAAAAGGTGTTCCAGGCTGGCGAAGACGTTGGCCACGAAAAGGATTCACAACAATGGAACTGCAGACTCTGACCTTCACTATTCGCGGCATGACCCACCGTCAGGCGTACATCTTCGTGGAATCGTTGCGCCTCGGGATTTCTGAATTTGATGGGATAGCGCGCCACGGCCGCGCCACGCGGTTGGGCCAAGGCACATGGGCCGTGACTACTGGCTGGGAGAGCACTGGTTACCTCAGCGCGTTCCGGCGTTCCGCGCTGTACGCGAAGCTCGTATTGAGCCCAAACATCACCCAATTCGGCGAAAGCGTCGAACGCGCGGAGACCGCAGTAGCACAGCATGAATTGGTCGCGGCTTAGTCACCTCGAGAACCGCGAGCCATTCGGGCGACGGATTACTGCTTGGGTGCGCGCCCGAGCTTCACTTCGGCGTTGGCGATAATCTCCCGCGTTCGATCAAGCATGTCGGGGCTGACACTGACGCTGGTGATGCCCCATTCGACAAGCTTTTCCGTGACTTCGGGATAGACGCTTGGCGCCTGGCCACAGATGGAGGCGGTGATCCCGCGGCGGCGCGCGATTGTGATCGCGGTCTGGATCGCCGCCATCACCGCCTCGTTGCGTTCGTCGAAGGTATCGGCGAGCGCCTCGCTGTCGCGATCAATGCCGAGCACGAGTTGTGTGAGGTCGTTGGAACCGATAGAAATCCCGTCGATTCCAACGTCGATGAAGCGATCCAGGACGATCACGTTCGAAGGAACTTCGACCATCATCCAGAGCTTGAAGTCGTCGCCGCGGACAAGCCCCTGCTCCGCGAGCAGTTGCTTCACTCCCTTGAGTTCGTTGGCGGTGCGCACAAATGGGACCATCACGTAGAGGTTCTTGAACTCTTCGCGGACGGCCTTAATCGCTTCGACTTCGAGCTTGAAAATGTCGGGTTCGCGAATGTACCGGCTCGCACCACGGTAGCCGATCATCGGGTTCTCTTCGGTCGCTTCGAATTCGGCGCCGCCCCGCAGGTTGGCGTACTCGTTGGTCTTGAAGTCGCTGAGGCGGTAGACGACCGGGCGCGGGTTGAACGCGCGGCAGAATTCGCGGATGCCCTCGTAGAGTTGCCGTGTGTACTCGGCCCCGTTCCCTTCCTGCATAAACTTCCGGGGATGGGTACCGATCTGGGCAACGATGAATTCGGCCCGCAGGAGGCCAACGCCGTCGACCGTTTTCTGGGCAACTTGCGCGGCGAGTTCTGGCTCGGCGAGGTTCACGTAGAGCTTCGTGGTCGTCTTGAGCGCAGACGCGGCCGAGTAGCGTTCCTTCTGGCGTTCGTACCAGGCAAGGCGAGCTTCTGCCCGCCCGGCATAGACTTTCCCGGAAGAACCATCGACCGTCACCTCGCGGTCGACCTCGAGCGCTGTCGTCGCCTCGTTCGCACCAACCACGCAGGGGATACCGAGCTCTCGCGAGACGATGGCAGCATGACACGTTCGTCCACCGCGCTCGGTGATGATCCCGGCCGCGCGCTTCATGGCGGGGACAAAGTCGGGGGTGGTCATTTCGGCGACGAGGATGTCGCCTTTCTTGACGATGTCGATGTCTGCCGGATCGTGGACGACGCGGATGATCCCGACGCCGACGCCCGGGCTCGCGGGTTGGCCCGTGATGAGCACTTCGGCTGATTCCTCGTCGCCTGGATCATCGTCGTCATGGCCGGCTTTCATGGTTGTGACGGGCCTGGCCTGAGTCAGGTAGAGCTTTCCGTCCTCATAGGCCCACTCGATGTCCTGGTGGGAGCCGTAGTGTTCTTCGACGTTTCGGCCGATTCGGGCGAGTTGACGGATCTCGTCGTCGCTGAGTTTTTGTTCTTCGCGAAGGTGTTCTGGCACGTCGTACCAGGCGTTTGCGCCTTCGTAACTGCCATCAGAGCCTTCTGCCCGCGTGATCATCCGCTTCTGGGTGACGACCGACTTATCCAGGATCTGGAGTGATTCTTTGTTCACCATGTACAGGTCTGGCGAGATCTCCCCGGAGACGATGCCTTCGCCAAGCCCGTAGACGGCCTCGATCGTGATTCGCGAGGGGTCGGACGTGACGGGTTCCACGGTGAACATAACGCCAGACTTCTGCGATTGCACCATCCGCTGGACGGGTACGGCGAGACCGACTTTCGTGTGGTCGTAGCCGGCTTCTTCGCGATAGAAGATTGCGCGGCCTTCGAACAGCGAGGCCCAGCACGCCTGGACGGCCTTTACCACGTTCTCTTCGCCCACGACGTTCAGGAACGTGCTTTGTTGGCCCGCGAAGCTCGCTTCGGGCAGGTCCTCTGCGGTCGCCGAGCTTCGGACCGCAACCGGCCCTTCGCCAAGTTCGCGGTACGCGGCCTTGATTTCGTCGGCCATATGAGGCGGCATTGGCGCATCGATGATTCGTTGGCGGATCGCGGCTGCCCGCTCATTGAGCACGCGGGAGTCGTGGACATCGAGCCCGAAGAGTTCCTTCTTGATCAGCGGTTCGAGCGCGTTCAGTTGAATGAAATGAAAGTAGGTATCGGCGGTTACGACGAAGCCGGGGGGTACGGGAATGGAAGCTCGCGTGAGTTCGCCGAGGTTCGCGCCCTTGCCGCCAACGAGACCAAGGTCGTCGCGCCCGACTTCGGAGAACCACACCACGGAGCGGGTCATGCTAACCAATCTGCCTAAACCTCCGCAGGCTATGTGCTTGGTGCAGACCGAGGAGTTCGGTCGCGGCAGTGTAACCCGGCGGGGGAGGTTGCACATCCCCCTGTGCTGGTTCATGAGGTTAGTGACACTTCCTTGGGGGTGATATTGAAGTAAGTGAGGAGGAACTGAGCGGGGGTGAGTTGGTTGAGGGCCTGGTGGGGGCGAATGTGGTTGTAGGTGTGCTCCCAGCGGCGGAGGTGAGCTTTAAAGCCGGCGACGGTGGGGGT
>JBATAT010000510.1:0-6244 GCA_049662005.1 Tepidiformaceae bacterium | reverse complement strand
GGTCTTTGGTGCACGTAATCAGCGTGACCGTTGAGTTCATATCCGAACGGAGCAATTTCACCGCGCCGGGCGAAACCACCATGATCTTACTCACCCGGTACGAGTAGAGCGCGTCGCCGGAATACACCTCCACAAGGTCGCCTTCCGCCACCTCATCGAGATTGTGGAAGACGGCGATGTTGTTGCGATCCGCCACGGAAACGTGGCCGGTAATAACCATGTTCCCGGGTTGGCCCGGCATCGCCGAATCGAGATGGTGACCGGCCGCCCTCCAGGCCGTCTCCCACACTGAGTGATCCCCATCGCGGACCACGCCGACCTCGGCGATCGAGCTGTCGACACCAGCGGAAGCAAAGACGATTCGCGTAGGGAGCCCTCCATTGGAAACCCTGGCTACTTCCGACTCCTGGGTCGCCGGGCGTCCTATGGCCGACACGGTCACGATTGGGAGATCCGCGGCCGCCGGCGTGCTGGCGTTCATCCCGAACCAGGCGATCGCGGCCGCGGCCACGACGAAGCCGCCCGCCACGAGCGTGGTGGGACCCGGCTTTTTCGTGGGTTCCTTTGCGGCCATTCGTTCTCCCGTCGCCAGCGATCCGCCTCGCCGGTCTGTGGTGAGTTTCGGCATTTCGAAGCTGATCTTGACGGGATCGAGGGGCCAGGTCAGGCGCTTCCTGATGGCCAAACGGTGACAAAACGGGCGTCGACCGCAGAGGTTACGCAGGCCAGCGAATGCGGTTACGCGCCGTTTACAGAGACAGTTCGTGGGCTGCGTAGGCGCTGTTCGCACGCGAATGCTGCTGGAGGTTTTCCATCCGCGCCGATGTCTCGTCCATCAGCGACTGCAGCAGCCCGCGCGACTGTGTTTCGATGCCGATTAACTCATCGAGCACCGGGATGTCCGCTTCGCTCAGCGCGGGCGTCTCGATCGAGGAACAGGCTGAAGCGAGGTCGTCTTCCAGTGCCGAATACGCCTCGACGTCGCCCTCCCGGAGTGCCGAGTGGCGGCTGCGGGCGATTTCGAGTGCGATTTCCAGCCGGCGATGCACCACCTCAGGCGGCCGCTTCCGCACCGATGCGCGAAGGGGCACGGCTCGCCTTCAGGTCGGCCGTGGCCGTCTTCCAGGCGGCCCCGATCGTGGAGATGTGCTTTTCCACTTCCGCCAGCCGGCCCAGGTCGCCGAACGAGGATTCGACGATCTGTCGCATGCAGTAGGTGTAAATGTCGGCGAGGCCGGTGGCGATTTCGCCCTGGCTCATATCGAGCGTCGAAACCAGCTCCCCGATGATGAGGTAAGCGCGGTTCGTTTCGTCGTTGAATCCCGTGCGGTTGCCGTTTTCGAAGTGGAGAGCCGCCTTCTTGAGGGCCTTCACACAGCCGTCGTAGAGCATGGCCGTGAGAGTCACAGGGTCGGCAGTGGTTGCTTCGACGGTTCGGTAGGCGGCATAGGGATTGCTGGTCATGCTCGACTGTTCTCCTTCACGCACGTCGCGTGGCTCGTTCAAAGCTTCGGCTGGTTAGGCCGTGGCCAACATCGGGGAGACTCCCGATCGATGGATTACTGGTTGTTGTTCCCGCTGATCTTGGCGGTCGTGGCCTGGAGGCCACTGATGATGCTGGATGCGTTGGCCTGTGCTCGCTCCATCGCGGCGAACTTCTTCCGCAACACCTCCATTTCACGTGTGATCCGGTCCTGCACCACATCGATGCGCTTGGCGATATCGGTCTGGATGTTCTGGAACGCATCCTGGCGCTTCTGGAGGACCCCTCCGGCACCTGCCTGGACCTCGGAGAATTGCTTCAGCCGCTGGATGACGCTCTGGGTCGACGCGGTCACGGACACGGTATGCGACCCCGCCTGGAACACCGCGGCCACGCTGACCTGCATCCCGGGGATCAGGATCGAGCTCGAACCTCCCGCTACGATGGCCGCTGTCGTGGTCGTGGGTGGCCCGCCATTGGAAGGGGTGAAGGTCGAGGTAAAATTGCCGAGGCCGTCGTCGTCGATGGTGTAGCGGCCGGATTGGGCGCCGGCATAGGTGCCCGAAATGCCGGTCACCGAACCCGTGCCGCCCGGTTCGAGTGAGGCCGAGAGCGTGAGCGCGCTGAGCAGTGCCTGGGCGCCCGCAGGGTCATCCGCGAGCGCCGTCTTGAACTTTGCTTCATCGAGCTGCAACTCGTTCGTCGAGCCAATCGCCGACCCGACGGCGCCGAACGAGATCCCGATCTGCCCAAGCGTCGAGAAACTGCCATTGATATTCACGCCGAGGCTCGTAACCATCGACCGCAGGTCCGACTTGAGCTGGCGCAGGCTGGCATCGCCGCTGAGCGGACCGGAAGTGTTGTTCTGCTTCGATCCGTCCGCCTTTGTGGCGCTGTCGATTGTCCCGAGCACCTTGTTGAACTCGGTGACGAACCCTTTGATCGCGCCAACCGCCGAGGTCGTGTCCTGCGATGCGGTCACGGTCACCGGCGTGCCGCTGGTTAACGCGGTCATCGTCACACCGAGGCCGTTGTGGCTGAATGTGTTGCTTGCCGACGATTGTGCCGGGCCGCCATCAACCGAATATTCGGCGTTGTCGCCGTTCGTGAAGGTCGCGCTGAGGAGTCCGAGCTTCGCTCCGAGATCCCCGCCCGTTCCGTCGTCTTCCACCGTGATCGAAAGCGTTCCCGTCTTCACGTTCTGGAGCTTGAACGAATCGGTAATCGAATCGTATCGCGCCGTAACTCCTGCCTCGCTCGCATTGATCCGGTTGATGATGTCCGTCATCGAGTCGGTCGCCGCGTCGTAGTCGATGCTGACGCCGTTGATGATCAGCGAGTGGGGTCCGGCAGCCACCGTGCCAGCGTTGAAGCCGGCGCCCTGGAGGAAGCCCGTCTGGCTGACGCGGGCAAGCGGGTTCACGCTCGCCCGTGTCGAACCCGTTGCAGACGTGAGCAGGCCTGTTGCGGAGAGAAAATTCGAGGTATCTGCGCCGTTGCCGAAGCTGATGTTCCCCTGGCTCGATGTAACCGCAAGGATGTTGGCGCGCCCAAGGCCATCATTCGTGATGCTGGCGGTAATGCCGATGGAGCTGGCATTGAGGTCCGCAACCACCTCATCGAGCGACATCATCGTTGTGAACGCCGCGCTGCTTGTCCGCGTTGTGGTTCCGGTCGAGGCCAGCAGGTTGGTTGCCGAAAGGAAGTTCGACGTATCGGCTGCGTTGCCCACGGTGATGTCGCCCTGTGTCGAGGTCAGCGAAAGCTGGTTCGCGTGTCCGTACTGGTCCTGCGTCACCGTTGCGGTAACACCGATTCCCGATCCGTTGATGGCCGCAACCACGTCATCCAGCGATTGTGTGGCCGTGTCGATCGTGAGAGCTGCGGTGCCGCCACCGGTGGTTTCTATAGTGAACGTCCCACTCGTGACTGGCACCTGCATGTTCGACGCACTGAGCAGTGCTGCCGACTGTGCGTTCGCCCCGCCGATGCCGAACGTGTGTGCACCGCCCGTCGCAGTGGCGATGGTATACGAACCCTGTGTCGGGACTGACCCGAAATTCGAAGCGTTCATCGAAAGTGCGGAATTGATCGCACCGGAAATCGAACCGCCCTGGAGTTTCGAGGCGCTCGCGAGCTTCGTCACATTCACCGTGAACGCTCCGAGGAGCGACGAAGGCGTCGTGGAGGCGGACACGGCCGTGCCGCTGCTCGTCGCAGTCTTTCCGCTAACCGAACTGGCACTGGCCAGGCTGCTGAGCTTCGAAAGGAGCGATGTAACGGCAGTCTGGACGGATGCGATCGCACCCTTCTTGGCTGCCGCCTTCGCGTTCTTGATTTCCAGCTGGGTAACCGCATTCATGCGGAGCTGCGTGATCTGGCTGATGACTGCTTCGGTATCGAAGCTGGAGAAGAATCCACCAAGGCGCACTGGATCAGACATCGGCTATCCCTTTCGCTCGAGGAGAATTCCCCCGGCAGCTTCTTCCGAACCGAGCTGCCAGAGATCCTCAGCGTTGATGCGGGCGATGACCTCCCCGTTCAAGACATCGCGGACGAGGACGGCGACCATTGTCCCCTGGGCATCCACGACGTAATCCACTTCACAACTCTCCGGGTCCCGTCCTGGCGCGACCGCGGCGACGAGCCGTGCGCGCGAGGAACGCTTCTGCTTCGGGCGCTGGTACGCACCCTGGTGTCCGCGCCCATCCGTCGCGACCGACGAGGCGGCGAAAGAAACGCGGTCAACTGCAGACAGTCTAAGGTCGGCCATGGCCGTTTCCTTTCGGGGACTTACCTGATCTTCGGGTGAGGAGCCCGGATACTTGAGGGGCACAAAGCAGTGAACGCCACAAGACGGAGTCGCGGGGCGCAGCGCCCGCTCAATCACCCGCGATCTGCCGCCACCCAGGACAAGGCTGCTCCCCCCTTCGCCCAAGCCTGGGAGAGGGGGCCGGGGGGTTGAGGGCTACTTTGCGCCGACCAACCGTCGAAGGCAGCGCGCAGTTTGCCGTCTTTCGTGCCGGCTCTGGCACCCAACCCAGGAATGCTGACCCCGGGCGAGCCGGTGTTTACCAATCGGTCGGAAAGATCATAAAGTTCACACAACTCCAACTAGTAAGCCTTCATTCCCGACAGAAAATGTCGCGTTTGCTCCATAACGTAAGCGCGAATCGGAAGTCGAGCCGGTTCAAAGAATCGTTTGGCAAAGGCGGGAACGGTGACTGAACAAACACGCAGGGCGACGCGGCTTGTCCGTATTCGCGAACTCCTGGTGAAGCGTGGCGATATTAGCTGCGCCGAACTCTCGAACGAGCTGGGGTACAGCCAGCGCACCATCCAGCGCGATATTGCTGCACTCGAAAGCGAACTGGGCATTCCGCTCCTCTACGAAAACCGCCGCTGGAAGCTTATGCCCGGCGCGAAGCTCGTCTTCGGACCCGTGCGGCTCACCCTCCAGGAAGCGCGCGCTATCTACTTCGCAACGCGGCTCATGCTGCGTTCTGCCGATGAGCGCGATCCGGATGGAGTTTCGGCGCTCGAGAAGGTGGCCGATGCAGTACCCGAAGGCCTCGCCGGGCACATGCGCCGGACGGTGAGCGAGTACGGTGAGTTGCCAGCCAACCTCACCTACATCGAGTGCCTTCGACGCCTGACCGAGGCGTGGTCCACCAACCGCAGGGCGACCATCGCTTACCGATCGGCCAGCCATGCCAACGCCCGGACCACGGACATCGACCCATACATCCTCGATCACACGCAAAGCGGGACATACGTCGTTGGGTTCAGTTCCGAACACCGGGAGATACGGGTCTTCAAGTTGGACCGAATCCTCGAAGTGAAAATCACGGCCCACGAATTCGAACCGGGCGACGTCGAGCACATCGCACAACAACTTCGCCAGAGCTGGGGCGGCGCGGTCTTTGGCGAGGTCCAGCACGAAGTGACGATCAACTTCTCGGCGGCGGTCGCCGCGAGGATCCGGGAAACCTACTGGCACCCTGGCCAGCGGCTGGAAGATATCGAGGATGGCGGGATCCAGCTTCGCGTGAGCCTCCCCAGTCTTCTCGAAATTACTCCCTGGGTGCGCGGATGGGGCCCCGAAGCGCTCGTCATCGGGCCGCCAGAACTGCGCAACGAGATCGCGAGCTCGATGGCCGCCGCCGCCGCCAACTACCAGCGCGCCTGACCGAATACACTATGTGGCGATGCAATCAAACCTGAACCTCGGAGCTCGCCGCGATCGCATTGCGCGCGCGTGGGGCCTCGCGCGCGGCGCCGTTATCGTGCCCTCCGGGCTGCACATCCCCGTCCAGGGGACCGACCAGTACCACGAATTCCACGCCCACCCGGAGTTCGCCTACCTCGCGGGAGCACAACTGCCGGGAGCCGTGATCGCCTTCGATGAATCCGGTGGCTGGCAGATCTTCGCTCCTCAGGCAGACCTCGAAGACCGCGTCTGGGTCGGCGATGGTACGGACCACGGTGAGTTGGCCCAGCGCACGGGCCTGGCCGTTCGCCCGTTGGCCGATTTCCAGCCCTGGCTTGAACGAAGGCGGGCCGAACCGCTCGCGATCCTCGGCAACCACGACGTCGTCCATCGCGCCGCCGGGTATGGGCTTCGCAGCTGGGCGTCACTCGAACTTGATGTCGATGAAACCCTGGCCGAACAACTGTCGGAGCAGGTCTCCGAAGCCCGCCGCGCGAAAGATCCTGGCGAAATCGCACTCATGCAGGGCGCCGCTGACGCTTCCCGGGCGG
>JBATAT010000509.1:0-5445 GCA_049662005.1 Tepidiformaceae bacterium | reverse complement strand
GCGATGTTGAAGCCGTCGAGGATAGCGGTCAGGGCCGCACGGTCGGGCAGCGATTGGATATGTTCCTGGACAACACGGTGACGGGTTTCGCTTTTCTCCGCGACGGATGCGCCGGGCAGCGACGGATCCTTGAGGCCGAACTTCCGGCTGAACTCGATCCAGATGAGGCGGAAGTCGGCGGAGATGAGGATTGGCCCACCGGGGGCATCCCAGACTTCGCTCTGGAGGACGCGGGTCTGCCAGGCATCTTCGATGGCGTAGTGAAGAAAGTCATCGGTGCTGAGGGTGGCGTCGATCATGGCGATATCGATGTGCTGGCCGAGGCCGGTGCGTTCGCGCATCCAGAGTGCGGAAAGGACGGCCACCATGCCATGCAAACCGGCATGGGTATCGGAGGCTGAGAATGCGATGTCGACGAGTTCGCCACTCTTCGTGTTGCGTGCTTGCCGATCGATGATGCCGGCTTCGGCATGAATCACCGGCGCAAAGGCGGCGCGCTGCGATTCCGGCCCATGTTGGCCGAACCCGGAGATGGAGAGCATCACGAGTCGTGGGTTGGCGGCGCTGAGAGCGGCGTATCCGACACCGAGCCGATCGGCCACGCCCGGGCGGAAGTTCTCGATGACGACATCGGCCTTCGCTGCGAGGAGCTTTACCAGTTCGGAGCCAGACGGATAGGAAAGGTTGATGGAGATATTGCGCTTGCCGGCGTTTTGCTGGTGGTAGTAGCCGGGGTTCCCGCCGATATTGGCGCCCCAGAGGCGGGTAACATCGCCATCGGGCGGTTCGAGCTTCACCACATCGGCGCCGAGATCCGCGAACATTCGCCCCGCAAAGGGTCCAGCGAGCACGCGAGAGAGATCGAGGATGCGAAGATTTTCGAGCGGATAGGCCATGTGGGCCGATAGTAGCGGCGGCTCTACCGGCGCGCGAGCACTATCGCTCCTTTACCCCAATCCGACCACGAACCCCTCGACAAGGATCTGGAATTTGGCGCCTGCCGCTTCCGCTGGTTGCGGCGCCTGCAGGCGCTCGAGGATGGCCTTGGCACGATCCTCGTCCTCATGCATGCGTTGGCGCCAGTCGAAGCTGTCGGTGTTGGCAATTTCCATGCGCAGGTCGGAGATGTAGGTTTCCATGACCTTCTTCAAGAGCACGAAGTCTTCCTTCGATAGCACGAGATCCATACAAGCCTCCTCTTTCATCTACTACCGTACACCCGCCATCGCGATCCCAAAACGTGGGGCCAGCAGGCAACCTGGACGCCCGAAGCATTGACCTATTGGCGCAGGGCGCGCCGAGGCTCCTATACTGGAGGAGCCGTTAACGCCTGAATGCAGGAGGGCGACCCCACCGTAGTGATCCCGGAAAGCGACGAGCCAAGAGAAGCATGTGGCGTATTTGGGGTGTATGCCCCAGGCGAAGATGTCGCCCGCCTCACATTCTACGGGCTGTATGCCCTCCAGCACCGCGGACAGGAAAGCGCGGGCATCGCTACCAGCAACGGAAAAGATTTCAGCCTGCGAACCGGCATGGGCCTCGTCTCGCAGGTTTTCGATGAAGAAGATCTTGCCTACCTGCGCGGTCACATTGCGCTGGGCCACAATCGTTACAGCACCGCCGGCGGCTCGCTGGCCTGCAATGTTCAGCCGATCGTGGTCAAAGATAAGTACAGCGACCAGCCGATCGCGCTCGCACACAACGGCAACCTCACCAACGCAGATGTCATTCGCGAAGACCTCGAAGCCCAGGGCATCGAGTTCGAATCGACCGCCGATTCAGAGGTGATCGCGCATCTGCTCGCGATCGCTCCGGGCGGGACGTGGGAAGAGCGTTTCCACTACGTGATGCGCCGGATCGAAGGCGCCTACAGCCTCGTGATCATGCTGCGCGATCGGATTTTCGCCGTCCGCGATCCCATGGGCGTGCGGCCGCTCTGCTTCGGCAAGATGGGGAACGGCTGGGTGGTCGCCTCTGAATCGTGTGCACTCGAACACCTCGGCGTAACGATGGATCGCGAAGTGCAACCGGGAGAGGTGGTCCAGATCGACGCGCATGGGCAGACGAGCTTCTTCCCGGTTGTGCCGGCCCGGAAGCTGGCGCTTTGCACCTTCGAATACACCTACTTTGCCCGCCCCGATAGCCGGATTGGCGGACAGCTCGTTTATCCGGCCCGCGAAGAGATGGGTGCTCAACTCGCACGTGAACACCACGTCGATGCTGACCTTGTCATCGGCGTGCCCGATTCCGCGATTCCTGCAGCCATCGGCTATGCCCGCGCGGCGGGCATCCCCTACCGCGAGGGTCTCGTCAAGAACCGGTACGTAGGCCGGACCTTCATCCAGCCCGATCAACGCATCCGCGAAGCCGGTGTGAGCTTGAAGTTCAATGCCCTCTCCGATGTCCTCGAAGGCAAGCGCGTCATCGTGGTCGATGACAGCATTGTGCGGGGAACGACGACGCCGCGCGTGATCAATCTCATCCGGCGTGCCGGTGCGAAAGAAGTCCACATGCGGATCACCACCCCGCCGATCATTTCGCCCTGCTTCCTTGGTGTAGACATGGCCACTCGGGCGGAACTGATTGCGGCGAACAACTCGGTGGAAGAGATTCGCGAGCATATTGGTGCGGATTCGCTCGGGTATCTCAGCGTTGATGGACTGAATAAGGCAACCGGCCAGCCGCCCGAAAGCCTCTGCAACGCCTGCTTCACCGGTGTCTACCCGTTGAACGTCCAGCTCCAGATGGACCGGATGGAGGCGGCTCGGAACCGGGAGCCGGCCCTGGCGGCATCGGAGAGCCTGAACCGCGCCGGCGGCCCGTAGCTCTTCTCCACACAGGCCGGCCGCCGCACGCCGACCACCAAGAACCGCACCGCCAATCTCACTCCCCCGCGCACGAGCCCCTTCAGCCTGCTGCAGGGACTTCGACTTTGGTCGTCAAAAAACTGAACGCCCGCGCCCTCGTGCGGGCGAGAGCGCGGGCGAACCGGAGAGGCGGGACGTCTGGTTAGCTGACGGGCTGGCGTTCGACCAGCAGGCTATCGAACACGATGCCGTAATCCTTAATTGCCTGGCGAAGGTCTTCCGTTGTCGCCCTGTCATCCCGGTTGAGGGCTGCGATGTGAGAGGCTTCGCGGAATGCGGCTGCTTCGTCTCCGTGTCCGACAGATACGTCTTCGATGCGGGCATTCTCGTCGCGGAGGTCCGTTTGGTAACCGCGCGCGCGCATGACTTCCGCGAGCAGGCGGTCGGCGCGGCTCACAGCCGTCTTCGGGTCATCAACGAAGGTGGCCTGCATCGACTGCCACTCGGCTGCGAAGCGGTGGCGCTCGTCGGTATCGAGCGCGCGGAGTTCGTACGATCGAACCCGCTCTTCGCGGGTCTTCAACGATTCCTTCGCGGCCTTCCGGTCGGCGGCGGTCGCGTAGGTTTGGTCGTACTCGGTGCCGAACGTCTCCTGCAGCCGTTCGTTCTCGCGCTTGCGGTTCCAGGCCATGAGCGCAACGACGGCGATGATCGCGACAACCACGATCGCGACTCCGACGATGATGAGGGTTGTGGTGTCCATTGGTGATCCTCCCTTTCAGGTTCACCAATACGATGCCCGCTCGAACGGGCTGATCGCATCACCATCGCACATGAATTCGTTACGATTCCGTAACGAATCCCTAATCGGCAGAGAGTTTCGCGGCGAGGGTGGCCTTTTGCTTATCCATTTCGGCGCGCGCATTCGCGATCTGTTCGGGCGTTAGGTCGAGGCGGTAGAAGTCGCGCTTCCAGGCCGCATCTTCGGCCCACCGGTACGGCGTTTGCACCGTCGTCCTGGGAGAACGAGCGGACTCGAGGAGGTCGAGCGCGGTGGCGAGAATGCCCCGCTGCGATTCGAGATCGAACGGCTTTCCGCAGGAGTTGCCAAGCGGGAAATCGCTAAAGACGAATCGCGGGACGCCCGCTGATTCGACGATATCTTTCCCGCAACCAAGCATCACCGTCGGGATGCCGTTTGCCTCAAGGTGGCGCGCTGTCAGACTCACGGTCTGATGGCAGACCGGTCAGGTGGCGACGAGGAGGGCGGCATCGATACGGTCTTCGCGGCAGAGTTCGAGGATTTTCGGCGCGTCGCGTTCGGTGGTCAATCGTTGGCTGCGCAACGTTGGCACCGCATACAACCGTTCGTTCAGCACACCGATTCGGCCCTCGGCAGCAGCTTCTTTGGCGCGCTGAAGAGGGAGGTAGGTATTCACATCTTCGGCCGAGGTGTGCTTTCGGTCATAGCCGATGTGCGAAATGCGGAGGTCCGGGGCCGGGTCGATGGGGGTGGAGTAGACGCGGGTGAACTTCGCATCGGCGTTGTACTTCGCCCAGGGTCCCTGGTCGCCAAGTTCTGGCTTGTACGGCGCGGCAGTGGTGACGATGGCAATGCGCGCTTCGCTCACCGGCTTCTTCATTGGGGCGAATGGCACATCCAGGTTGTGCGCCCACTGGTAGGGGTTGTCGTAGCCGAGCGAGAGGTAGTGCGCGCGTGACCGGTCGATGTAGCGAACCGGCAGGTCGAGCGTCGCCTCGATGAATTCGGCGGGAGCTTCGGTGGTGGTCATGGGATGGGATCCTCCGGGAGTGCCCATTCTACGTGCTAGAATCTCGATATGCCCGCGACGGTTGATATTGGCACACTCATTACCAAAGACCCGGCGATGCACAGCGGACGGCCCTGCATTGCCGGCACGGGCACGACGGTCCTGGCGATCGTCTACCTGTACGAACAGGGGTTCTCGCCGGCCGAGATTCAGTCGGACCATTTCCCGCACCTTCCGCTCGAAGGCATCTTCGCCGCGCTCACCTACTGGGCGGCCAATACCGAAGAGATCAACGGCTACCTGAGAGAAGACCAGGACGCCTACGATGAGGGCTTGCGAGAGCATGCCGCCCGGTTGGTTTCCTAGCCTCTTTGGCTCGCATCAGGTTCTACATCGACGAGGACTCTCAGCAATCTGGGTTTATTGCTGCCCTCCGAACCGCTGGCATCGATGTCTTGACTTCAGCAGACGCCGGCATGAACGGTCGGTCCGATGCGGACCAACTCGCTACCGCGGCAACCCAGGGACGCGTGCTCTACACCCGCAATGTGCGGGATTTCCGGGTCCTTGTGCGGAGACGCGTTGAGGACGGCCGGCATCACGCGGGAGTTGTCTATTGGCCCGCGTCCTTCTCGATTGGCGAACAACGAAGGCGTCTCGTGGTGCTCTGGGAAAGCCGTAGCGCTGAAGAGTTCGTCAACATCGAGGAGTTCCTCAGCAACTGGGGCGCGTAGCCGGTTAGGGTACGCGCGCCAGCCCACTCGCGGTTCCGGCCTCGAACAGGGGCTTTGCGGCATCTTCGCTGAAGCTGAACGCCGGGCCGGGGTACATCCCGATGAAAAGCACGCCCAGCACGAGCGCCACGC
>JBATAT010000508.1:0-2335 GCA_049662005.1 Tepidiformaceae bacterium | reverse complement strand
CCATCATCTTCATCGCGACACGGGGAGGTGGGGAAACGGACGACGATGGCGGCGACGTGACGGCAGTCGTCGAAGATACCTCCGACTTCGGCGGGACGTGGTACACGAACTTCGCCCGGGTCGAGATAAAACAAAGCGCCGCTGAAGTAACTGGCGAGTACACGCGCTACCTCGCCGACGACCGCACCCAAACGATAACGGGCACCGTGAGCGGGAACAATCTGGCGGGGACCTTCGCTGGCGCGAGTCCCCTGAACTTCACGATGGGCGGCGACAACGAGTCGTTCGAAGGGTACTGGGTGGACGTGGACGGCAACCTTCAGCAGTGGTGTGGCTCGCGGGATGTCCGGCAGCTCTTCGATGGGTGCGGTTACAGCGGCGGCTGGAAGGTCAAGGGGCTTCCGGACGCGGCGGGCAACACCGCCGGTGACGTAACGATGGTCCAGACCGAGGACGTGGTCGAGGTCAGCTTCGCCTCGCGCGAGTACGGAGCCGTGGACTTCACCGCTGTGTTCGCGCCGGCAAAGCTTGCGAACGCGCGAGGAACCGCGAAGCTGGAAGGTCCCGGCCTTCCTACCATCGAGATCGCGTTCGAATGGACGGTCACGACACCCGATTGGAACGCCTTTACCGGCACCTGGCAGCTGCCAAACTCCCGCGTACCGGGCACGTGGTGCGGGTGGCGCGGGGACGCGACGCCTCCGTGCTAGCCGGGGCAGTCGTCGGTCATACGAGCGTTGCCGATGGCTCTCCGTAGATGGTGTAGGCCAGCCATGTCTGGTCGCCGGAGTCGCGGATTTTGGCCCGGGCGGTTCGAGCAGCGCTGGCGAGGGTTTCACCCGTTTTCAGCGCGCTGTAGAACGACGCCGAAAACTCCGCAGCAGCGGCATCGTCGACGGACCAGAGCGGGCTCACGATGACTCCCGCTCCCGCCTTGAGGAACGACGAAGCAAGGCCACCAACGCTGGTGAGCGTGTAGCCCGCGCGACCGGTCTCGCAGCAGTTCAGGAAAACGATTGGACGGAAGTCGTCGCAGGGTGATTCGGCGAGCGATGCGCTGTTCGAAACGTCGACAGGGCCAAGTTTCGAATCCGGTTCCCAGCGTGCTCCATTGCGGGCAACGCTGAGGACGAGGGCCTCGTCGCCGATGTTCGCAGAATCACCTACGCCGTGCCCGGCATAGTGGAGCAGATCGAAGCCGCCATCGGAAAGCAATTCGACCACGGCATCGAAGGTGGCCTCCGTCCGGGTGGCCGCGCCAAACGTTGCCGTTAGCATGTCCATTTCAGCGAGCGTGCTGGTCAGTTGCCAGCCGCTCGCGGGCGGGTATTCGGGAATAATCGCGTGGACCTTGCCCGATTCGATGCGAAGGCGGCCTGGCGCCCGGGTGCAAACGGATTCGTCGTCGGAAAGTATCCAGCGGACGAGCCCGAGTTCGGCGAGGAATAACGATTCCTTCGGCAGCGTGCGCTTCCCTGGCTGCTTCATATGGATCAGTTCCCAGGGGATAAATGGCTCATCGGAATATACCTGGATGAAGCCGATGGCGTCCCGGTTCTCCCAGAGGAGGCGTTGAATCGGCGCGGGGATGAGTTCATCCCAGAGGGTTCCGCCTTCGGCGCGGATCTTGCGGGCGAACTCATCGACTTTGTCGCGCGTGTCGCCCCACATCTCCTCGATGCGCCGATAGAGCGCGCTGACGTACGCCGACTTATCGCCCTTGAGGGGGTTCGAATCGGCCTCGACTGGCTCTGGCGGCTCGCCGGGCCGCAGGAGTTCGAGGTGGAAGCGGTAGCGCGTTTCAGCACCGTCCGTGATCTCAGAGATGTACAACTGGTGGCGCGGTGGGCCGGGGGCTGCGGAAGGGGTGGCCATACCGGTGGCTTCGGCCCGGCCGCCGTTCCTCACTTCCTGGACTACTGTGGGCCTGAGGACGATCTTCGCGAGAGGTGCCTCGGTCTGGCGAACGATGACATCAAGTTGGGCATCACCAAGGCTGATCCCTTCGATGCCGAAGAACAGTTCGGCAGGTTGCCCCGCAGCGGGCACGGCGACCGACTGGGTACTCTTGCCGGTCACCTTGAGGTTCTTCCGGCCGATAACCATCACAATCAGCGCCCGGGTTGGATCAGCCTCAGCGATCCCGGCGACGCCAGCAGCCACACCGCCGGGGAGGTCGATGGCCTCGCGGGAGACGCTAACGGTGAGGGTTGCCGGCTGAGCGATTTCGAGTTCAGCATCGGTCCACGCGCCAACGTTTACGCTGACCGGCTGGGCCACTTCCGCGGGCACCGTGTCTTCGGCGCGCGCCGCAGTGCGGCGGCCGCCGCGGGTC
>JBATAT010000507.1:0-3283 GCA_049662005.1 Tepidiformaceae bacterium | reverse complement strand
CGGATGTTAGCGGTGGCCGTGGCCGTGTCGGCGATGATTATCCACTCTGCAGCGTCGACGTAGGGCTGGCCCGGAACGTGGTAGTCGGGGTTCTTCTTCCACTTGAAGATGGACGAAGGCTCGTATTTGTCGAGGATTAGAGGCCCGGTCCCAATCATTCGTTTCGTGGCGTCACCATCAGCCTCGATGACTTCCCGCGGCATGAGGTAGAGATGCGTGGGGGACCCAAGATAGAACTCCAGCGGGGCCATCGGAGTCTTGAGCTTGAATTTTACGGTCGAGTCATCGGGCGTTTCGAGGCTGTCGATCGCCAGCAGCGAGGTCTTATTCGGAGACAGCTTCATGAACCGCTCGAAGGTGTACTTCACATCCGCAGATGTAAATGGACGCCCGCTCATTGGAGCGACGTTTTGCCACTTCACTCCCGGTTTCAGTTTCACAGTGAAGGTTTGCGGGTCCGGAATTTCCCTGGACGCCGCAACATCCGGTTCGACCTGCAAGTCACCGGGATCGATATCCGGACCACTCTTGATGTTAAAGAGGCGACTGTAGACGAACGAGGCCACACCCTGTGCGCGATACGAGAGGTTCAGGTATGGATCGAGTGACGGCGGGTCGCCATTGATTGTCGTTTTGATCGTTCCACCCGTCTTGGGGCTGCCTGTCGGCACCGCTGTACCGGCCGACGGGCTGCCCGAGCTGGTTGTTGACTTCGCATCGTCATCATCATCGCTTGAGCCACAGCCAACGAGGGCGGTGGCCGCGAGCCCACTCGCTACCACCCCGGTTCCCGCCAAGACCCGTCGCCGAGTAGTGCGGCGCCGTTTCCAATAGTTATCGATATCCATTCGAGTTCTCCTCTTCTATAGCTGCCATAACTAACTTCGTGTGTGCTCGATGGCCGGAGTTATAGCGTTGCAAATTGGGTTCGTCAAACTGGTCGCTCCAGTCCGTAACCTTCCGACCGGGCACGCCACCTTCTCGTTCGCATGTGGTCGCACGTTCAGCCTTCGCCGTTTAGGCTCGTTGCGTGTCCGGGCTATTTTCGCTTGAGGGTAAGACCGCGATCGTCACTGGTGGTTCGCGCGGCATCGGCTACGCGATTGCGCGGGCGTTCATCGATGCAGGGGCGCGGGTCGTTATCACTGCGCGCAATGAAGAGCAGTTGAACCAGGCAGCCGCGAGCCTCGGAGCGAATTGCATCGCGCGGCGCTGCGATAATGGCGATCCGGCCGATATCGCGGCCATGGTCGAGGGCGTCGCCGCGCTTGGGCCGGTCGATATCCTCGTGAACAATGCCGGCATCAGCCCCTACTTCAAGAAGGTCGAACACGTAACGCCTGAGGAGTTCGACCTGGTCGTCGGTGTGAACATGCGCGGGACCTATTTCGCTTCGGTCGAAGCAGCAAAGTGTATGTTCGATTCCGGCGGCGGCACGATCATCAACATTACAAGCGTGACGGGGATCGTCCCGGTCGAGCGCCAGGGGGTCTACGCGGGATCCAAGGCAGCGATTCATCAGTTGACGAAAACGATGGCCCTCGAATGGGCAGGCCGAGGGGTTCGCGTGAATGCTATCGCTCCCGGGTGGACCGCGACGGAACTGACGGGCGACCTTCTGGACAGCCGCCACGGCGAAGGCCTGCGCGCCGACATTCCGATGGGGCGCGTCGCCGTCCCGGAGGACATCGTAGGGGCTGCGGTCTGGCTGGCTTCAGATGCTTCGCGCTACGTGACGGGAACCATCGTGGTGGTCGACGGTGGGAGGCAACTCAAATGACCAGTGATGCACAGGCCGCCGACCTGCTGGCGCTCGCAATGGAGATTTCGGCGGAGGCGACGGCCGTCGTGGCGAAGTATGCCGCCGAGCGCACCTACATCATCGAAACGAAATCCACCCCCACCGACCTTGTGACCGAAGCCGACCGCGAGACGGAAGCGCTCATCGTGCGCCGGATCCTTGGTGAGCGACCGAACGATGGGTTGTTGGGCGAAGAGGGGGCCAACCGCGAGAGCACATCCGGGATTCGCTGGGTGATCGACCCCATCGATGGCACGACGAACTTCGTCTACGGCGTCCCTGCCTACAGCGTCTCCATCGGCGTCGAACGGGACGGCAAGATGATCGCGGGCGTGGTAAGCGATGTCGCCCTGAAACAGGTATACAGCGCCTCGCTCGGAGCCGGCGCGTTTCTCGATGGCCGTGCCATCCAGGTGTCGAAGCTGACCGACCTCTCGACGTCGCTCATGGGCATCGGATTCGCCTACGACCCCAACCGTCGCGACCTCCAGGCGAGGTTCTACGATCGGGTAATGACGCACATCCGCGATGTGCGGCGGATGGGTTCGGCGGCGCTCGACCTCTGCCGGGTCGCCAGCGGGCAACTGGATGGGTATTTCGAATTCCAGTTGAATCCCTGGGATATCGCGGCCGGTGGGATCATCGTCCGGGAGGCCGGGGGCATCACCCGCGGATTTCACGGCTTCACCTTCGAAGAGGGCTATGTGCTGGCGACGCCGCCGGCGTTGAGCGACCCGATGCTGGCCTTGATCGACAGCTACCGTTTGATCTGAGGAGCAGGGTCCTCGCGCGCATGCAGCCGTGCAGCATCAACCGCACACGGGCGAGCGCGTCACCCCTTCCGGGCCGAGATCGACTCTTGTAAGCAACTGTCCCGTCACACCTTTCGTCTCGAGCGCCGCCCGTTCCGTGCTCATCGGATTATCCTTGGTTATCCACATTCCAGGGTGTACCGGCATTGGACTGGAAGCTCGAAACTGGCCAGCAGTTTATGGCAGCCAGGAATTGAAGTTCGGCTCGCGCCGTTCGCGGAAGGCTGCCACGCCTTCGCGCGAATCCGGGTGGTGGTCACTGATCGCGGTCTTCCCCGCGATGTCGTCGAGCGCGTGCGCGAAGGTCATCTCGGCAGCGTTGTAGATCGTTCGCTTGAGCAAGCGCATCGACACCTGTGGGCCGTTGGCCAGCTCGCGGGCCAACTCCATGGTCCGCACCATGAGCTGATCGGGCTCTACCACCTCGTTCACGAGACCGAGTTCGAGCGCCTCTGCCGCGGGAACGATCTTCTTGCGCATGAGGAAGTCCATCGTCCTCGCGACACCCATCAATTGAACGAGCAGGAACTGGCCCCCTTCGTCCGGGAGCAGACCGAAGCGAAGGGTCGCGCTGCCAAGGCGGGCCTCCTTCGAAGCGATCCGGAAGTCGCAGGACAGCGCGAGCGACATGCCCGTCTGGATGGCGATCCCATTGACCGCGGCGATGCTC
>JBATAT010000506.1:0-8918 GCA_049662005.1 Tepidiformaceae bacterium | reverse complement strand
GCGCCCGTGATCATGTTCTTGATGTAGTCGGCGTGGCCCGGGCAGTCGACGTGCGCATAGTGGCGCGCGTCGGTCTCGTATTCCACGTGCGAAATCGCGATCGTGATGCCGCGAGCGCGCTCTTCCGGCGCGTTGTCGATCGAATCGAACGCCCGGAACTGGGCTTCACCCTTCAGTGCCAGCACCTTGGTGATCGCAGCCGTCAACGTCGTCTTGCCATGGTCTACGTGACCAATCGTCCCGACGTTTACGTGCGGCTTTATCCTCTCAAATTTCGCCTTCGCCATTGATGGAGTCCTCCGGGCTGGTGTGAGTTCCTTGTCAGTTTCGGCGGGCTTACCGCCGGGGTTGGTGCTGGAGCCCTCATCCAGATTTGAACTGGAGACCTCGTTCTTACCAAGAACGCGCTCTGCCGACTGAGCTATGAGGGCGAGTTCGAGAGGCTTGCGCCTGCTTTACTCGCGAGCGGCTGGTCACAGGCTTGCGCCTGGAACAGGAATGGTGGAGAGAGGAGGATTCGAACCTCCGAAGCGCGAAGCGCGGCAGATTTACAGTCTGCTGCCATTAACCACTCGGCCACCTCTCCACGGTGGACACCGCTCGCGCGGCCGGCGCTCTTGTGCTGGAGCCCGAGAGGGGACTCGAACCCCTAACCTACTGATTACAAATCAGTTGCGCTGCCAATTGCGCCACCCGGGCAGGGTTTTTCGGATCCAAAAACGGATTCCAACACAAAAACGATCCGCGGCTGCGGATCAAGCTCTAAGTATGGAACGAGTGCCCCCCAATGGCAAGAACGGAAGCCCGTTTTTGGCTCCTCTCCTCTCCAATTGTTGCTCGTCAGTGCCGTCTTTGCGGTGCGATCGCCGGAAGGGCCGGCCTTACATCCCCGCCAACGTCTCTTCGAGCGCACTCCCCAGCGTGTCGACCATCAGGTCAATGTCTTCGCCGTTGATGGTAAACGGCGGCCCGATGAGCAGCGCATCTTGCGCCTGCCCCGACCCTGAAGCGTAGAAAAACACCCCCTGGCGGAGGCCGGCGCCCTGCAGTTTCGTTGCGAAGCGAGCCTCTTTTGGGAAACGTTCCATCGTCGCGCGGTCCTTCACGAATTCGATCCCTACCATGAGCCCGAGTCCGCGGATTTCCGCCACATTGGGATGCACCGCCAGCGCGCCGAGCCGCTCCATCAGCAGCGCACCCATCCGCTCGGAGCGAGCCACAAGCTCTTCGCGCTCCATGATTTCAAGCACCTTATCGGCTACCGCACACGAAGCCGGATGGCCCGAGAACGTGTAGAACATCAGATCCTGCCGCTCGGCCACGAGCGGCGCCACCACCGCGTCGCTCGCGTACACCCCACCCATGGGCGCGTATCCTCCTGCGAGACCTTTCCCGCCGACCATAATGTCCGGTTCCACGTTCCAGTGTTCGACTGCGAAACGTTTGCCGGTCCGCCCGAATCCAGACATAACTTCGTCCGCGATCAGCAGGACGCCGTACTTCGAACAGATCTCGCGCGCTCGCGACCAGAAGTCATCGACCGGGACGAGTGCTCCACCCGCCGAGCCAACCACCGGTTCGCAGATGAACGCCGCCACTGTTTCGGGGCCCTCTTCCAGGATCACTCGCTCCAGGGTATCGGCCGGATGCTCGGTTACCTCGACCCCCGGAATCCGGTACGGCGCCGGGGTGTGCGGGAACGGGATGAGCATTGGTTCGAAGGGCGCCCGTCGCGGTGCGTGATTTGCAACTGAGAGCGTCCCAAGGCTAACCCCGTGGTAGCTCAGGTCGGTCCCGATAATCTTCCAGCGTTCGGTTCGTCCAGCACTCAAGTGATGTTGGCGTGCCAGCCGCATCGCCGCCTCGACTGATTCGGTGCCGCCACTCGTGAAAAGAACCCGCGTGAGCGATGGCGGCAGCCACGATTTCGTCAGTCGCTCCACCAGGCGCAGCCGGTCTTCGGTGGCGAAAGGTGGTACCACGTACGTACACCGTTCGAGTGCCGCCGCAGCCACTTCCGCGACTTCCCGCCGCCCATGACCGATGTTGGCCACGATCGCGCCACCGGCTGCGTCGAGGATCCGGCGGCCGTCCGGGGTGATGAGGTAGGCGCCCTCGGCGCTCGCGACCGCGAAGGGCGCGCTGTGGGGGACAAATGCCGCATTGGCCGTGCGGCTGGCGGATGCATCGAAACTCATGCGCGAAGTGTACCCGCGTTGAGGCCTGCTTCGACAATCCATCTCCCCAGCTGCACCCAGTCTCCGGTTTGTTGGTCCCAGCTTCGGAATACCTGGGAGCGGGCACCAGGGTGATAGACCACCGCGAGCTGGCGGCCGTTCCACCGCATTGGGTTCCTGCCTGCATCCTTCAGATCGAGAGCGACAGGTTCGATACGCCGTACTGCACCGAGCGCGACCCTGCCCATCGCCACCACCAGTTCGGGTGAAATCGCAGCAATCGTTTCGGATAAGAACGCACTGCAGTTCCGAACCTCACTTGTGCGTGGCGTCCGGTTCCGTCCCTTCGCATCGAGTGGCAGGCAAAGAACGGCGTTGGTGATGAAGACATCTCGCCGATCGAGGCCCGCGGCGCCGAGCAGTCGTTCGAACCGGGCGCCGGCTACATCGCCCGAAAACGGCACGCCAGTGACTCCCGCGCCGAACCGTCCCGGAGCTTCACCAACGAATAACACGCGCGCACTCGCGCCACCGTTTGCCGCCCCGAGCACCGGCCGGCATCCCATGCCCGGACAGGCGCGACATCCGGCGGCGCGCGAGAATACCGTGTCAATTTCGCGTACCATTCGCCCACTTCCTTCCGAGGCGATTTTCATGGACTTCAGAGTTATCACCACGGGTCTCAGGTTCCCCGAAGGGCCCCTCGTGCTCCCTGACGGCGACATTATCGTGACCGAAATCGCCGCAGGATGCCTGACCCGCATCAAACCCGACGGCACGAAGTCGCTGTTCGCGAACACAGGAGGCGGCCCGAACGGTGCGGCACTGGGGCCTGACGGCGCGATTTACGTGGCCCAGAACGGTGGCTTTAAGTGGACCGAACGCCAGATGCCCGACGGCTCGAATGCACTCTTTCCGGGCGAACAACCGGATGAGTACATCGGCGGTCAGATCCAGCGCGTAAGCCCCGATGCTTCCGAAGTCACCACCCTCTACCGCGAGTGCGATGGCGAGCGCCTGAAAGGCCCGAACGACCTCGTCTTCGATGCCGAAGGGAACTTCTATTTCACTGACCACGGGAAGAATCGTCCCCGTGATCGCGATCGCACCGGCGTCTTTTACGCCTCACCCGACGGGAAGATGATCAAGGAGATCATTTTTCCAATGGAGGCGCCGAACGGCATCGGCCTCAGTCCCGATGGTAAGACCCTCTACGTGGTTGAAACGCCCACTGGCCGGCTGTACGCCTACGACCTCACTGGTCCGGGCCAGGTTGGGATGCGACGCGTTGTCGGCACGGTCCCCGGCGCACCGCCAATCAACTTCGCGATGTGTGATTCGCTTGTCGTCGATGGCGAAGGCAACGTGATCGTCGCAACGCTCGTGAATGGCGGCCTCACATCGTTCACTCCGAGCGGCGAAGCAACCCACTACCCCTGCCCGGATCTCCTCACCACCAATGCCTGTTTCGGCGGCCCGGATCTTCGAACGCTCTACGTGACCCTGAGTACAACCGGGAGACTCATCGCCTTCGACAACTGGCCAACGCCAGGTCTCAAACTGAACTTCTGAGACGGCCTAATTCGCCCGGCTGAAGATCTCGAATGCATCGAAGCCAAATGCGTAACCGGCGGATGCAGCGTTCTTTCCAGCAGTATCGAACGTGATTTCGTGCAGCCCCGGACTGAGGAAGTGCGAGCCAAGGCTGATCCTTCCCGATGGCACGACAAGCGGAGCATACCCATCGATAAACGCTGCGAGTGGACTGCTATCGATCGCCACCCAGACCCGTCCGAAGTCTGGTGCCTGGGTCGCATAGAGGGCGATCTGATACGTCCCGACGGTGGTTACGAGGAACTTGAACGTGATCTTGCCCGATCCGGGGTCTGGCGCCCAGAAGATCTGTTTCCCGCCGCTAAAGCGTTCCGGCCCCCAACCCATCTGTTGCACCGAGTACGTACCGTTGGTAGCAACAAGAGTCGTTGGAGTGAATGACTCGGCCTCGGGCGGACTGGACGGCGCGTTCCGCCGGAACCCGCCGCCGGCCTCGTCGCGCAACCCGAATACCCATCTCACGCGTGCGATTTGCTGAGCGGTCAGGGTTGAAGCCTCATCGTAATACGACATGATGTTGGTCCGTGGCAGGTCAAACGTGGCGCCCGCGAGCGCTATCGGGTTGGTGTGGGGGCATTCAAGCGAGCGAGTTCCTGGATCCGGAGCGGTATCAGGCAAACCGTCTCCGTCAAAAATCGCCGGGTTCTTGCCGTTTGCTATGAAGAACGTTTCGGCAGCCGCAACGTCAACGAATGGCTCGATCGCGAACGTGTGCGGGAGTCCGAGGAAATGTCCCAGTTCGTGACCGAGCGCCTCCCAGTGCTTGTGGCCGCAGTGCCCCATGTCGTCCCAGCCACCCATGACAACGAAGTTGTAGTCGTACCAGCTGAACCCCCCGCCAGTAGGACTCGCATCGGGCCCCCAGCGGAAGAACACCGCGAACGAATTCGGATGTTGAGCCTGGAGCGAGTTTGCGAGCTGACGTTGTTGTTCCCACTGGGGGTGCTCGATGCCAGTCATGGTGTTGAGGAGTGTGCTCTGCACATCAATGAAGTCGGTGGCGGGATTGAACGAGAACACGATTCCGGCGGGAGCGTAGATGCTATTGGTGAAGGCTACCCAATCGAGCACCTGTTGAGGCGTCACGTGCGCCTGGCGTCCGCCGTTATCATCGGCAACACGGAACGCCTGGATGTGGATGGTCAGGTCGTTCCCCGGCGAGATTGGCGTTGCTGTTGGTGCCACGGTGTGTGTTGGCGAGACGGTCGCCGTTGGCGTAACCGAAGGAGTTGCTGTTGGAACGCTTGTCGCACTCGCCGTTGGTGTCGGCGCCGGGTTGAAGACCGCGTCATCGGTAGCGAGGCCCGGGAGTATCACGCGATATGGGCTAGCACCTTCGGCCGTTGAGGACCCGTTCGAGAGCACGAGCAGTACCAGGGCCACGCCGGTGAGCGCCGTTGCCATCGCGACGATCAACCGTTGCCGGTGGATGCCCATAGCGTCGGCAGTATGCTCCGCTCGGATAGCCATTACAACCAGTCGCCAACGCCTATTCCCGACTTGCGGAGATCCGCTTCACATCACGCGAGCAATCGCTGCAGAAGTTCCCGAATTCGGGGCGTGGCCTGAAGTGCTTCGCGTAGTGCCGCGAGGTCGTCGTCGCTGAGTAGGAGCGGGTCGCGCATGAATTGCCCGCGCGGGTTATAGCTGCAGAAGCGCAGCATCACCGTACCCGCTGCATCACCCTCCTGGAAATCGAGGAGTTGGATCGTGGGTTGGTGGTGCTCGCCGTCGTACGTCGCTTCCTCGGCGACCTCCCCGCTACCGAAATGAAGGGAAAACTTGCGTGGGACTTTTCGCGACACCGGCAGAAACCCCGCTGGGTGTATTTTTGGTCTACTCCAGAGCACCCGACACGACAAGCTCGGCTATCTCCCCGTCGTTCATTCCGATGATCTGGCCGAGTACGAGCGCATTGTGCTCGCCAAGGGTCGGCGCCGGCACCGGCCCCACGAACTGGCTCCGCGACAGCCTGAATCGCGGAGTCTCGACGAGCACGTTGCCCACTTCTGGCTGAGCGATTTCGGCGAAGTGGCCACGCGCCCGGAGCTGGCCATCGACGAGCACATCCTCCGCCGTCGAAACGCGGTGCGCGGGCACCTGGAGTCGCTGGAGCTGCGCTTCCACTTCGGCGACATCGAGCGCCGAAGTCCATTCCTCAATCACTCGCTCCAACGCTCCGCGATTGGCATACCGGCGGGCGAACGTCTCGAATCGCGGGTCCTTAAGCCACTCCGGATGCTCCGCCGCTTCACAGAGTGAGCGCCATTGGGCCTCGGTTTCCGCGGCAATCGCAATCCAGCGATCCGCTCCCAGGCACCGGAACACCCCATGCGGCACACAATCCTCCGAACGGTTGCCGTCCCGGGTTCGCACGCGCTGGTTCACCACATGATCCAGGAGCGCCGGCGCCAGGAAGTGCAGCGAAGCCTCCGCCTGACCAAGGTCGATGTTCTGCCCTTGCCCAGTGCGCGTCCGGTGGTCGAGCGCCGAGAGGATGCTCGCCGCGACGAATTTCGGCGAAACATAGTCGGTGTACGCCAGGAATGGACCGGCGGGCGGCCTGTCGCGCCACCCGGTCAGATGGTGGAACCCCGACAGCGCGGCGCCCATCGTTCCGTAACCCGCGAGCGAGGCCTCCGGCCCGGTGCTCCCCGTCAGCGAAGTGCTCAGCATGATCAGGCCCGGGTTGCGTGCCGAGAGCGTCTCGTAGTCGAGTCCCCAGGCAGCCATCGTGCCGGGCGCGAAGTTCTCGACCACGATATCGGCCCAATCGGCCAGTCGAAGCGCGATGTCCCGGCCCTCCGGCTTCGAAAGGTCGAGCGTCAGGCTCAGTTTTCCGGTGTTCACGTTGCAGAAATTCGCTGACCGTTCGAGCCCGACGATGCCGTCCTTGAACGGCTGGCCAGCCCGTAAAGCATCGAGAAACTTCGTGCTTTCGACTTTCACCACGGTCGCACCCCAGTCCGCCAGGATGCGCGTCGCGGCGGGCGCTGCGTACACCCACGAAAAGTCGCAAACCTTCAGGCCCTCCAGCGGGGGCCGGTCGACGGGTTCGGCTACGGGGGCAGTGGGTCGTGGTCGGTGCTCCCCGGCGACTTCGGATCCATGTTCGTTCAATCGTGGCGGTCGCCGCTTGTACGCAATCGGTGACCGCGAGAACTTGGCAAACACACCCGGAAACGGTGTGAGTTCGTTGGCGACCGGCTGGGCGAGCCTCTCCCAGTAACCCCGCGCCTCCAACTGCTTCCAGCGCACAACATCCGAAGGGGTGCTGACAGGCACGATGAGGACATGGCGGTCGAACGTCCCCTGGTAGAGTTCTTCCTTCGTGTGCGAAAGGGTGAACGCCTCGATCGCGTCCATGCATCGCACAAGCTCCGAAACGGGTTCCTTGCCCGTCGTCAGGAGCTGGACATACCCGATCCAGTCCTTGTCCCGTGTCGCTTCATCGATGAAACCCTCCTCGTGCATCCACGCGAAGAGCCGCCGGGTGAACGGCCCAAGGACCGTTCCGAACAGCAGTGTGATGTTCACGAAGCCGTCTTTGCACGGGTAGACGAAGCGAACGAACAGTGGTCCGAAAGTCAGTCCGCCACTGGTCCGGCCAAGTGGCAGGTCGTTCCAGTTCGGCCCAAGGACCATCGATTGGGTGGCCATCATCGATGCCGTCTGAGCCGACACATCAACATGCTGACCCACACCGTCCCGTTGCCGGGCAGCCAGTGCCGTTAGCGCGCCGACCGCCGCTTCCGCGCCCGCATGGAGAAACGCCTGCGGCACCGAAACCGACACGGGTGCGCGGTCGCTGTCGCCCGCCAAAATCTGCGCGCCAGATGACGCCCAGATGGTCAGGTCGTTGGCGGCCCATTGCGCCTTCGGCCCTTCCTGGCCAAATGGCGAGATCGAAACAACGATGAGGCCGGGATTGCGCCGGCGCAGCACGTCGTAACCGAGGCCGATGCTGGCAAGGTAACCCGGTGTGTACGACTCGATGAGAAAGTCTGATCCCGCCGCCAGCGAAAGCAGCAACTCCCGCCCTCCGGGCGTCTCGATGTCGAGCGCGACACTGCGCTTATTCCGGGAATAGGCCCACCACGGCAGCGAATGTTCGAGATCCGGTTCGTCGTGCCGGAACGGGCCAGACTGCCGAAGCGGCGAACCCCCTGGCGGCTCGATGGCGACAACATCCGCTCCCAGGTCTGCCAGCATCGCACCACAAAGAGCTGACGTGTTGGTCGTGAGGTCGAGGACGCGGTACGGCGAAAGCATCTGTCAGTCGAGCTGCTCGTGAGCGATTTCCCGGAGTTTACACACTGGCGAGCGGTTCATGTCGAACAACGATTGCGTGATGCGGAAATTGGCACGTCCCAGGATGAACGCGACGTGGAATTCCAGCCTATTTCAGGAGGCCGCGCTCCTGCAGTGCTCTCTTCATCGTCACGCCGATATCCGCCGGCGAATCCGACACGTACGCGCCCGCATTCGCGAGGGCCGCCTTCTTGTTCGCAGCCTTGCCATCTTCGCCAGAAATGATGGCGCCCGCATGGCCCATGCGCCGCCCCTCGGGAGCAGTCGCCCCGGCGATGAACGCAACTACCGGCTTCTTCACGTGTTCCTTGATGTATGCGGCCGCTTCCTGCTCCGCCGAACCACCAATCTCGCCCACCATCACGATCGCATCGGTATCCGGGTCTTCGTTCAGCAGGCGAATCGCTTCAACCTGGCGCGTGCCGATGATTGGGTCGCCGCCGACACCGATGCAGGTGCTCTGACCGATGCCCTCGTTCGTCAACTGTGCCACCACTTCATACACGAGCGTCCCTGAGCGGCTGACAACGCCGACTCGGCCCGGCAGGAATACGTCGCCCGGCATGATTCCGACGCGAGTGCTTGTGCCCGGTGTGATCACACCAGGGCAGTTTGGCCCGATGAGGACGCTCGAGGAGGCCTGCATCGCTGCCTTCACCTTCACCATGTCGAGCACCGGGATGCTCTCGGTAATGCATACAATGAGCGGAACCTTTGCGGCGGCCGCTTCAAGAATCGCATCGGCAGCAAATGGCGCCGGCACGAAGATGATCGTGACATTGGCGCCCGTCTCACGGACCGCCTGGTCGACCGTGG
>JBATAT010000505.1:0-5672 GCA_049662005.1 Tepidiformaceae bacterium | reverse complement strand
GACGTCGAACGGTTCCAGCGGGCCGCGGTAGAGTTGGCCGATGCGGAGGCGTACGAGGATGCGATTGTGACGAACGGCCGAACCGTGCGAACGCTCGCGTTCCCGGTGGGGATCGACCCGGACGACGTCTTCGAAGTCGCGAAGACCGCTCCGGTGCCAGCGCGCGTGCGAGCCGCTCGCGAGGCTGGCCTGCCGCTCGTTGTTGGCCTCGAAAGGGGCGACTTTACGAAGGGCATTCCCGAGCGCATGGCGGCGATGGCCGAGGCGTTCGGGCGCGGCACGAAGTTCGCTTACCTTGGCGTCGCCGCGCCGACGCGCGAGGGAGTGCGCGCCTATCAGGCGCTTGAATCGGCCATCGATAGCGCTGCGGCGATCGCTGGTAAGGCCGCTCAGGCAGCAGGTGGAAGCTTCGCGCACGTGCGCGAGAGTGTGGGCTGGGATGAGGTGGTTGCACTGCAACGCGACGCCGACGTGGTGTTCACGTCGTCTTTGGCGGACGGCCAGAACCTCGTTCCATTGCAGGCTGCAATTGCGCAGTCGCTCCGGCCACCCGAGGAACGCGCGGTGATCATCACCGGGCAGGATGCGGGCGCCGCAGTGACGTTCGCGGATTTCGCGAACGAGGGGCTCGTGCCGGTGGATCCGTTGGATACGAATGCGATGGTGAACGTGCTCTGCGAAGCACTCGAGGGCCGGCCGGGGCGGGTGAGCGACCGGTTTGTGGCAGACGTACGACGCCGGGACGCCCTTGCCTGGGCAACCGGATTTCTTGAATCCCTGGAGGAACGATGCTGAACCTGGCCGCAATCGAACTATTCCGCGGCGTCGCGACGGCGCGCGGGCCGCTCCTGGTCGCGACGGATCTCGATGGCACGCTCGCGCCGATCGTCGCGAACGCCAGTGAAGCACGCGTCCCTGCGGGCGCACTGGCCGTGATGGACCGGATTTCGCAGGCGGCGAAGGTCGCCGTCATCACCGGTCGCGACCTCAACACGGCGCGCCGCATGGTCCCCGTCGAACAGATTGCGATCGTTGGAAGCCACGGGCTGGAGGCCTCGTTCGATGATCCGCTTATCCCGGGAGTCGACCGGGTCGCGCTGAGTGCAGCACTGGAACGGATCGAACAGAGCGTGATCTCGGCCTGCCCCAGTTCGTTTCTGCACATCGAACGAAAGGCCATCTCGACAGCATTCCACTTCCGGACGGCGCCCGATCTCGAGCCAGTACTGCGCGATGTGCTTTCGCGGCTGCCGGAGGGCCTGCGTCTTCGCGAGGGTCGCATGGTGCTGGAAGTGCTGCCCGATGCGCGGGGCGGCAAGGATGTCGCCCTGATTGCGCTGGTCAACCAGTTTAAGGCGAAGGCGGTCCTCGCGATGGGCGACGACGAGACTGACGTGGCGATGTTCCGGGCGGCGCTTTCGCTTGCGAAGTCCGATGGGCTGCATGTTCTCCTCGTCGGGGTTTCCGGAGGGAAGGAGACACCGCCGGATATCGCAGAGCTGGCAGATATCCTCGTGCGCTCGACGGAAGAAGCGCTCGAGGGGCTGGAAACGGTCGCGCGAGCGCTCGGGGTTTAACGCGGCGATGTGACAAAAGTCATGTCGGCCGGTCGGGCGTGCCGCCCAGAATGCGGTTGCCCGCGGCTCTTGACACCCATGCTCGTATCGACGCGTCCAATAGGTGAAATTGTCCGCCGCAAATTCAATGAGGTGGAACGATGAACGAGACGAGCTATTGGAAGCGACGACAGACCCGCAGAAGCGTATTGACGAAGGGCGCAGCGACCGGAGCGGGCGCGCTCGGACTGGCGATCGTGGGTTGCGGGGGCAGCGGCGATGACGACGACGACGACACCGGCAGCATCATCGATGCGCCGACTGCTTCAGCGACCAAGCAGGCTGAAGTCCAGAGCTTTCTTTACCAACGCGAAGACACATCTGCGAAGGCGACAAAGGGCGGCATCTACACCACGTACTACACGGGCGACGTCACACTCGACCCGTTGTCTGCAACCTCCTATAGCTCGGCCTACCAGACCGCCTACATCTACCCGACGCTGCTCCGCTTCAAGGATGGCCTCAGAGAAGCGTCGAAGGGCGGCGTGGAGGCCAACCTTGCAGCGAGCTGGGAGCAGCCGGATACCCAGACAATAACCTTCAAGCTTCAACCGAAGGCCGCCTGGGATACCAAGCTCAACGGGCGGGCCATCGATGCCGAAGACGTCGTCGCGTCGTGGACCAAGTTCGCGGCCAAGGGCCAGACTCGTATCGACCTCGCGAACACCGCATCACCAACCGCGCCGATAACCACCGTCACAGCGATCGACAAGTCAACCGTCCAGTTCAAGCTGGCGTTCCCGATGGCCGCCACTATTGGGCAACTCGCCTATGACCGTAACCTGCTGGTCATGCCGAGGGAGTCTCAAGGCACCGGCACCGACGCTTACGATCCGTTGAAGGAGACCCGGTCTGGTGGCCCCTGGGTCATGGAAAGCTACCAGAAAAGCGTTGGGTACACGTACCGGCGCAATCCGAACTACTGGAATGCCGACAAAGTCATGCTCGACGGAATAGACATGCCTATCATCGCCGAGACCGCTGTGGCCGAGGCGCAATTCCGTGCGAAAAAGGTCTGGGGCTTCACCCCACCGGCCAAGCAGGTCATTGACTTTCATAAGGAACTTTCCGAGGCCTGGGTCGATCAGAACGCCCTTTCGAAGGCGTGCTGGTTCATGTACTTCGGCATGCGGCCAGACTCACCTTTCCGCGACCCACGAGTTCGCGTCGCCCTGTCCATGCTCGTTGATCGTGACGCGTACCTCGACAACTGGAACAACGTCACGGCCCTCCGGGCAGGTGGCTATCCCGTGGAAGTCAAGTACAACTCGCACCTGTCTGCAGGTTGGGGCCCTTCTGGATACTGGGTCGATCCCACGAGCGCGGAAATCGGCGATGGCGCCCAGTCGTTCAGTTTCAACGTCGCTGAAGCCAAGAAGCTCCTTACGGCTGCCGGCTTCACCAGCGCTATCGAAACTGAGATTGCGTGGATCCCGGAGGGATACTACGGCACCGACTTCCCGAAGTGGGCTGAGACATTCAAAGGCTTCTTCGAGGCTGACGGCCTGTTCAAGCTCAAGCAAGTCAATCCGCCGTATGCGACGGAGTACCTGCCAAAGTATTACTGGAATAAGGCCGATTTCAACGGCATCGCGGTGGGCGCTACGACTGACTACCCGGCCGACCCCGATGGGCACATCTTTGCGTACTACCACAGCAAGGGAGCACGGCAGAAGGTGGCGTTCAAGGGCACAGAGACCATCGATGCCAAGTCAGACTCGATGATCGAGGCCCAGCGCCAGGAGCTCGATCCGCAGAAGCGCATCCAACTGATCAAGGACTGGCAGAAGTACGTCGCGACAACGATGCCCACGGTTCCGTTCCCCGGGGTCACGAGCTCGTTCTCGTTCGCCTGGCCTTGGGTCGGGAACTACGGCGTCTATCGCAACTGGGATGGTGAGTCGTCGCGGTTCTCGCAGGCGGAACATCTCTGGTTCGACAAGAGCAAATATACAGGCTAGGGCTGCCCAGCAGGCCGCCATCCGAAGGCAAGGGAGGGGCCGACTGCCCCCTGGAACGCCCCTCCCAGCTTTACGCCGCACGGCGCGCGCGAGAATGTCTCGGAACGCCCCATGAGTTGTCACAAACACCACTCGGGAAGGAAGGGATCGGTTGGGACGCTATATCTTGCAGCGCGTCATGCTCGCCGCGCTCTCACTCTGGCTGGTCACGATCATCGTTTTCACACTCATCCGCATCATCGTCCCACTTGTCTATGCTGACGCGGTCGACATTGCTGCGGCCGACATCGCGGGCAATGACCCGGAGCTGGCTGCAGAATTGCGCGAAGAATATGGGCTCAGTACCAACCCGGTAGACCTCGTCCATACCTATGGCACGTGGATCGGCGGCATTTTCAAGGGGGACTTCGGTACCTCGATGTTTAACGGCGCATCGGTTCTTACGGAGATGAAAGAACGGCTGCCGGTGTCCCTCGAACTTGGCATTGTCGGGCTCTTGAGCGGTCTCGTGGTCGCGATTCCTTTCGGTATCGCCGCGGCCATCTGGCAGGATCGCTGGCCCGACTACGTCCTCCGGACCGTCTTCATCCTGCTCCAGTCGGTTCCAGGGTTCTGGATAGCCATCATGATCATCACCCTGGCCTCAATCTGGTTCAACTGGGCGCCACCTCTCGGAACCGAGTTCGCCCAGGCCTGGGAAGATCCGGGAGCGCACTTCCGCATCATGCTGCTCCCTGCACTCCTCATCGGCTTGACGCCAAGTGCCGGGCTGATGCGCATCGTCAGAACGCAAATGCTCGAAGTGATGCGCCAGGACTATGTGCGCACGGCGCGCTCGAAAGGGCTTACCGAACGCACAGTCATCGTCCGCCACGCAATGCGAAATGCGCTCGTGCCCGTGGTCACCGTTGTCGGTCTCTCCCTCCCGGGGCTCATCGCGGGCACAGCCATCTTCGAGTCGATATTCTCCTTGCCAGGCATGGGCCAGTACCTCGTTGGTTCGGTGCAACGCATGGACTACCCGGTGATCCAGTCGACCAATCTCGTTTTTGCATTCCTGATTGTGCTGGCGAACCTGGGTGTAGACATCTCGTACCCATTCCTCGATCGGAGGATTAAGTACTAGACCATGGCAACCATCACCACCCAAAGCAGCACCGTCGCCTACCGGAGCCCTTCGGACCGCGGGTTCTTTTACAGGATGTGGTTCTCATCCATCCAATTTGCGCGCAACAAGCCTCTTGGCATGGTGGGCCTCGTACTGGTGCTTGCGCTCATTTTCATGGCGGTGTTTGCCCCGGTAGTGGCGCCATATCCTCCCGCCAAACAGAGCCTGCGCCATTCTCTCGAAGGTGCGAGCTCAGCTCACTGGATGGGCACTGACGCTCTCGGACGCGATGTGTTCTCGCGACTGGTCTATGGCGCTCGGATCTCGATCACTGTCGGGTTCGGTGCTGTCGCCATCAGCGCCGTCGGTGCCGCCACCCTCGGCATCGTCAGCGGTTACTACGGAGGGCTGTTCGACAAGATCGTCCAGCGCTTCGTCGATTCCTGGCAGGCGATGCCCGGCCTCATCATTCTCATTACATTCATGGGAATCGTTGGCCGCATGGAGGGCATCAACATCATTCTTGCGATGACCCTCGCAATCGGCATCCTTTCCATCGCTGGCAGTTCGCGGGTTATCCGTTCGCAGGTGCTAGCGGTTAAAGGGTCAGCGTTCGTTGAGGCGGCTCATTCCATGGGTGCCGGACATGGGCGGATCATGTGGAATTGTATCCTGCCGAACGTCTTCCCACTCATCCTTGTGAATGCAACTGTCGGTCTTGGCGGGGTCATCCTCGCCGAGGCTAGCCTGAGCTTCCTCGGCTTCGGCCCTGCCGGTCAGCCGTCCTGGGGCCAGATGCTCTCCGTAGAAGGGCGCCAGTACATGCGAATCCGGCCCGAGCTCGCAGTCTGGCCCGGCATCTTCATCAGCGCTGCAGTGTTTGGATTCAATATTTTTGGTGACGCGTTGCGCGACACGCTGGATCCCCGGCTGCGTTCGCGCTAACCGGGGTGGTGCACAGGATTTGCCCGATCTGCGGCGATCGGG
>JBATAT010000504.1:0-2196 GCA_049662005.1 Tepidiformaceae bacterium | reverse complement strand
AGGCCCGCCTCTATCTCGGCAGCCTCCTCTTCGGTGACTTCGCCGTCGTCGTCCGCCATGCTCAACATCACGAGGAGGCGCAGTGCGGCCTGCGCATCCATCGCATCGATCATTTGGTGAAGCTCGTCTTTGACGGATACAGGCGCCATGTTGTGCTCCAGGCGTGGTTTCCCCGCCATTGTACACTTCGCCAGTGACCGCCCAGCCAGAGCAACCGTCGCCATCCACCGTGCGAAAAGAGCGCATCCCCGGCGAGGCCATCCTCGATGAACTCGCCGAACAACTCGAGCGCACACGCCGCCTGCTGACGAGCAACCCCGGTTCCACGGCGGAAGAAGCGCTCTCGCGTTTCGCAGGCGAGGCGGAAGCCGAGGTCAGGATTGCCGCCGACCTCGCATCAACACAGCCGCTCGCCGGTCCAGCCCGCTTTATCGAAGCGCACCGCCTCGCCATCCGGGCGCTCGAAGTGCTCGACCGCGAAGGCTCGCGGGATGCTGCCGTCGGCGCCCGCTTCGGGCCGCTCCGTCCCCTAATGCAGGTGGCCGTGAGCAGCGTCGTCCAGTACATCGTCAAAACACACGCTGCGAACACCATCTCCGCCCTGCAACGGCTCTACCTGCGAAGGGAGCCACAGGCGCCGCGAGGGACCACCGAGCGGTTCCTCCTTGCACAGGCCCGGGTCGAAACCGACCGGCTCGTACCGGGTTTCCGGGGCGGAGGAGCCAGGGTGCCCGCGCTGGTGATCGGTGGTGCAGCGGTGCCCGTACTGGCCTCGACATCGCAGTCCCTCGGCGCCATCGATTTCCTCGCCAAACCCGTACTGGTCGCCCTCTTTGTTGGGCTTTTCGTGATCTTCGGGGTGCTCAGCTGGATCCTGTTAAACGGCGCCGCGATCGCCCATCGCCGCTGCGAACTCATCATGCGCCAGCCGCTCGCTGCGCTCTGGGAGACGGTCGGCCGCTGCGGCGATCCCCCGACCGATAATTCGCGGCTCTTCGGCTCGATCGCCGTCCTGCTCTCGGCGATCGTCTGGGTCGTTATCCCGGTCGCGGCCGTTGCCGCCTACCTCATCGCCTAATCCATTAGCCAGCGATCGAATCCAGCCAGCCGATGATGTCCGATGTCACTTCTTCCCGATTCGTCTCGTTGAGCATTTCGTGGCGGCCGTCCTTGTAGTAGAGGGTATCGATTCGCTTCACGCCGGCCTCGTTCCAGAGCCGCTGAAGCTCGTAGAGGCCTTCCATGTCGCGGTTCACCGGATCCTTCGTCCCGGCCACGAAAAGGCAGGGCAGGTCGCGGCGGATCCCCTTGAGCACCTCAGGATCCGTCAGGCGTGCGGCACTCGCTCGCCCGCGCCGTTGCGAAGTTTGTGTCTCGAAACCGCACATCGGATCGGCGATGTACTTGTCGACTTCCTCCGGATCACGGCTGAGCCACTCATAGGGCGTGCGTGCTGGTTCGAACGCGGTGTTCGGCGAAAACGCCGCTGGCGCCTGTTCGCCCTCTCGCCGGCCCATGCGCGCGCTCCAACCCGACAGGATCAGCCCGTCGATCGTCGAGGAACCGGTGGGCGCGAACTGCTGGCCCGCCGCCGAACCCATGCTGTGCCCGAACAGGATGACCGGCAGACCAGGGCGCGCCGCCTTCGCGATACCGATGAACTGGCCGATATCCGCTACCAGGGCATCCCAGCCGCCTTCACCGAAGTCGCCCAGTCCCTCCGGGCCGGGCGAGCGACCGTGACCGCGATGGTCCAGCGACCATACCTCGTAGCCAGCCGCATTCAGTGCCCGAGCGAAGCGACCATAACGCAGCGAATGTTCGGCTGCGCCATGGGCGATCACGACGACCGCTTTCGGCTCCGGGCAGCGCCAGGTGAATCCCTGGATGGCAAACCCGTCGACATCCGATGTGAATGCCGGGTGCTCGTCAGCTTCGATGTATCCCAGGTTCATCGTGCGGTCACTCCTTCGGTAACAACTACCCCTGCCTCTACGAGGCGGTCAAGTTCGCTCAGCATACCGATTTCAGCGAGGATGCTCGCCACATCGCTCCCGGGAGGCGGGGCCGGCCTCCCCGGGGTTGCCGGAGTGCGGGAAAGCTTTGGCGAGGGAGCAATCGTCGTCACCGGCCCGAGCCCCTCGTGGTCCCGCGTGATGCTGAGGCCACGTTCGACGACCCACGGATCTTCCATCA
>JBATAT010000503.1:0-1733 GCA_049662005.1 Tepidiformaceae bacterium | reverse complement strand
ATTGTAGCGCTCCTTATCAGTCGCGCCTGGGGTTTGTGTGGGGTGGGTTGGCGTAGTGCGCTGCCCAGGCAACGCCGGGACCGATGAATCGGGAAGAAGGCTGGTCGGGGTGACAGGATTTGAACCTGTGGCCTCTACGTCCCGAACGTAGCGCTCTGCCAGGCTGAGCTACACCCCGCGCCGATTGAGAATCGTATCAGCCCGGGGCCGTTTGTGGTAACGCGCCGGTGTAAGAAATTCCCTGGCTCGTGGTCTTACCAGCAGAACACACCTGGAGACCACACCAATGCTCGCCTACTACACCACCTTCGAACTCTCCCTCCAGCGGGTTGCCACCTCCCAGGCGCGCGCCTCGCTCCTCGGGAGCCTCGGCCAACTGCCACGCCCGCAGTCGCTCTTCCGGTTCCGGCGAACACCGCGACCGCTGCTCGAAACGATTGAAATCCGTCACCACCTCAGCCGTGGAGCGGCGGACTCTTACAAATGCTCTTGAGCGCGAAGTACATGCCACCGCGGGTGTAGGCCTGGAGCTTGCGGCGGTTCGCCGGCATCGCATAGGTCCCGGCAGCGCGGCAAAATTCCACGAGCGGTTCCACCGCAAGATCCCACGAAAGCTCAGCCGCGACGGCCGCCATGTTCGCCTTGCAGGTGGCCACCAGTTCCGCATCGTCGAGAATACGCTCGATACCATCGCGCACGGCGTCGACGTCTCGCTCCGGGACGGTCAGTCCCATCGGTTCCTTCTCGACCCGGTCCGCGAGGACATCGCCGCGTGTGCAGAGGAGCGGAACCCGCGCGCGGAAGAGGTCGACGTAGCGCGTGCGGAAGGCGAACCGGCTCTCGATGTTCTCGTAGCCCAGGCAGACGCTGGCATCAGCCTCGGCCAGGTAGTTGTCGATCTCCTCGTAGGGCACCCAGCCGCTGCGGAAGAAGACGTTGCGATCCTTGATCCCGAGCCGTTCGGCCAGTTCGAACGCGTGCTTTGTGACGCCGGCCGATGGTCCAAACGCGTAATCCGGGTGGTCGACGCCCATGAACACGAGCTTGATTTCAGGTCGTGCCACCGCCAGGCCGGCCATCGCATGGAGAAGCGTGTCGACGTCGTTCCATTCGGTGATGCCGCCGTTCCACAACAGGATCTTGTCCGATTCGGCAATCCCCGGAACGACGCCACGAAGGACCTTCGCCGTCTTCGTCAACGGCCGTGAAGGCACGCCGTAAGGCACGATATCGATGACTTTCCGGAGCGAAGGGTCGCGCGCATAGACATCGTCGGGAACGAGGGCCAGGGCCATCATCATGCCGATCCACATGTCGCGCTGGCGTTCATCGGCACAGAACACGAAGTCGGCCAGGGTGAGTTGCATGTTCAGGTACCAGCGGTTGCTGGCCATCCAGATCCGCCGCCACTTAGGCAGAATGTCGCGCTTCGAAAGCTCCATCCACTCGACATAGAGCGGCGTAAAGCCATCGAGCGCGAGGCGAGTATCGCCGAGGAGCCGGGCGAACTGGGGCGGGAAGTTGCGTGTGATCGTGGTGTCGTGCTGGCGCGCCAGCGCGGCCGCCTCCGAGTTGCTGGACCAGGCGTGCATGCGCACGTTCGGGGCAGGCGGTGCAATGGGGTCGCGGTTGCCTGGCACTGCAAGCGTGATTTCGGCCTCCGGCATCGCCCGGCCAAGCGCTCCCGCGATCTGGTACGCCCGCACCCCGGGGCTCGCCATCAACGGCCCAAC
>JBATAT010000502.1:0-4015 GCA_049662005.1 Tepidiformaceae bacterium | reverse complement strand
CGGCGATCGGTTTCGATGTCGCGCAGATTGTTCACGACAAGGATGCAGGTGACCGTGCAGGCCACCGGTATCGAGGCAAGGAGTGCGAACCCGGTGACTTCTTTCGTCTGGACAAAGTAGGTGCCGATAACCGCAACCAGCCCGAAGAAGACGAAGGTGAAGAGGTCGCCGAGAGCGTGGTAGCCGATCGGCCAGGGGCCACCGGTGTAGATGATCGCACCGGCGATGCTGGCCAGTCCGATGGCGACAACGACCCAGCCGGCCTCGTACGTGAGGTAGATGCCGCAGACCATGGCGGCGGCGAACGCAAACCACATGCCCAGTTTCATATGGGCCGGGGAGAGCAGCCCCATCTGGGTGGCGCGTGGTGGACCAAGGCGCTCGGCCGTATCGGCGCCACGTTCGAAGTCGAAGACGTCGTTGGCGAAGTTGGCGCCGGCCTGCAGAGCAAGTGCACCAACGAGGGCCGCAGCCGCCGGACCGATGGCGAACGCATCATCGTGGAACGCGGCGGCCGAACCGACGACCACGGGCGCCAGCGCCGCGGTCAATGTCGGTAGGCGGACGGCCATCTTCCAGGCGGCGAGCCTCGATGGAGGCGCGGCGGCGATTGCGGTCACGAGCGAACCGCGCTGATCGACTGGATTGCGCCGAACATAGGGGTCTTCTTGCGAATCTGGCGAAAGCCAGCGTCCATCAGCATTCTCACCATCTCGTCCTGTTCGGGGAGGTAGACGGCGGATTGGGGAAGGTACCGGTAGGCAGGATCGCGGCCGATCCAGCCGCCGAGGCGGGGGACGATGCGATCGAAATAGAGGCTGTGACCGAAGCGGATGGCCGGGTTCCTCGGGCGATCCACTTCGAGGAGGCCGATGCGGCCACCCGGCGCCACGACTCTGCCGAGTTCGCGAATCACGGGTTCGATTGCGGTGAAGTTGCGGAGCGCGAAGCCGGAAACGGCGACCGTGAAACTGCCATCGGCGAAGGGGAGGTGGAGGGCATCGCCTTGGAGCCAGAGGCCGAGGCCGGGCGTTCGCTCCCCGGCCGCGAGGAGCATTCCACGCGAGAAATCGAGGCCGACCGTTTCGGCCGCACGCTTGCGGCAGTGTTCGGCGAAATCGCCGGTGCCGCAGGCGAGATCGAGTACGCGGTCACCAGGGCCCACCTCAAGCCGCCGGACGAGTTCGCGCCGCCAGCGCTGATCGGCGCTGAACGTCATCAGGCGGTTCACACGGTCGTAGCGGGGCGCTATCCGGTCGAACATCGCCCGAACGGAGGCAGCCTTCTCTTCGGGGGCAGGGAGCACGCTCACAATGTGCGCATTCTCGGGCCTAACTTCGCTATGGGACGTACGCACGCCGACTTCCTACAAGAACGCGATCGAAGATTGTGACGGCATACACAAATCGGGGGAGTTCATGAAGAAGTGGATGCTGGCCGTCTTTGCCATCGTTGCGATGCTAGCGGTGGTTGCCTGTGGCGACGATGACGATGACGACGCGGCCGTCAGCGCAAGCGCCGATGCAACGCCGAAGACCTTGACGGACGTAACGCTCGGGTACATCCCGATCCTGATCGACGCACCGATGTTCGTGGGCATCGAGAAGGGTTACTTCGAGGCAGAAGGCATCAAGATCAAGCTCGAACGGCTCGCTGGCGGGGCCGACATGCTCGTGCAGACGGCCGCCGGCAACTTCGACATCGGATCGGGCGGCATTGGCGCGGCGGTCTTCAATGCAGCCGGCGCAGCGATCAAGGCGAAGCAGGAAGTGCCGTTCGAAATTGTCGCACCGCTGCACTCGGAAAAGGCCCCGGTTACGACGCCTTTGGTCGTGAGCAAAGCGCGCTACGACTCGGGTGAGCTCACCAGGGTCAGTGACCTCAAGGGCAAGAAAGTTTCGATCAATGCCCGTGGAGCTTCGACCGAATACTGGCTGTATCGCGCGCTGCAGAGCGGCGGGTTGAAGTACACGGATGTCGAACTGACGACCGTTGGCTTCGGGGATGTCGCAGCCGCACTCGAAAACAAGAGCATCGACGGGGCGATGCTGGGCGAGCCCCTGGCGACACTTGGCGCGGATAAGGGGTTGGTCACCGTGCTGGCCGACGACTTCGTTGATGGCGACCAGCCGACGGGCGTGTACTGGAACCGGAAGTGGGCCGAGAAGAACCCGAAGCTCGCGGAAGGCTTCCTTCGCGCCTACCTGAAGGCAGTCGGCGACCTCGAAAACGGTGGCTGGCAGGACGATGCGACGCTGGCAATTCTCGAAAAGTACACGCAGGTGCCCGCGGACGTTATTAAGCGAGCAGCGCGGCCCTACAACGACCCTGAAGGTAAGCTCAACCTGAAGAGCTTCCGCGACCAGGAGGCGTTCTTCCGGGAGCAGGGGCAGCTCACCTACGATGGTGAACTGGACTTCAACCTGTTCATGAAGACCAAATAGCGGCAGAGTGATTGCATCTGGCCAGTTGACGATCCGCGACCTCACCGTTGACTACGGTGGGGCGGGCGGCGTTCGCGCGCTGCATGAGCTCGACCTGGAAGTCGAACCCGGCGCATTCCATGCGCTCCTCGGGCCGAGCGGCTGCGGGAAGTCGACGCTGGTGAAAGTGCTGGCGGGCCTGGTCCCACGCACCGAAGGCGAACTTGGGCTGCCCGGGGATGGTTCGGTGGCGTATGTGCCCCAGGGGAACAGCTGCTTCCCCTGGCTTCGGGCGGAAGACAACGTTGCCTACGGGCTGCGACTGCGGGGGAGTTCCAGGGGCGAACGGCTGGAACGCTCGCGGGCGCTGCTCAGGACGCTCGGGCTCGAACAGTTTGCGCGCGCGTTCCCGGCACAGCTCTCCGAGGGGATGCGGCAGCGGGTAGCGATCGCGCGGGCATTCGCTGTCGAATCGCCGCTGTTGCTGATGGACGAACCGCTTTCGGCACTGGACTTCCAAACGAAAGCAGCCGTGCAGGCGGAGCTGATGCAGCTCTGGGCCGAGCGGCAGTGCACGGTTCTCTACGTGACCCACGATATCGACGAGGCGCTGACGCTGGCCGACCGGATTTCCGTCCTCTCGGCGCGCCCGGGGCGGATCGCCCTGGCGGTGGATGTGCCGTTCCCCCGGCCGCGCAACCACGCCACGCTGCGCGAGCAGCCGGGCTACGGCGCGCTTTTTCGCAAACTCTACGAGGCGCTGGAAACATGAGGATCGCTTCGAATGTTGTTCGCGCCCTGGCCGTCGGTACCGTTCTGCCGATCGCGCTGGTTCTGCTCTGGCAGCTTGCTTCGAGCCGCGGCTGGATCAACCCGATCTTCTACCCGTCGCCCTGGGATGTGCTTCAACGGACCAGGGAGCAGGTTTTCGATGGCGAACTGCTGCAGGACACCCGCGCCACGACTGGCCGGCTGCTCTGGGGGTTCGTACTCGGGGCGATCCCTGGGCTCGTTGTGGGCCTCGCGGCCGGTGTTTCGTGGACAATCCGGCAGTTGCTCTATCCGCTCGCGACCGCGCTCTACGTGGTGCCCCGGATCGCGATGCTCCCGCTCGTCCTGGTCGCTTTCGGGATTAACGACGAGGCGCGGATCTTCATGGTCGCTTTCAGCGTGTTTTTCATCGTCTTCTTCAGTGCACTCTCGGGCGTGGAACAGGTCGACCGGACGTACATCGATGCGGCGCGCGCGTTCGGTGCGGGGCGGATGCGGATGGCCGCGAGCGTACTGCTTCCGGGTTCGGCGCCGACGGTGTTTTCGGGACTGCGGGTGGCGATGGGCTTCGCCCTGATCGTGATTGTCGGAACGGAATTCCTGGCGGCGAACGACGGCCTCGGGGCGCGGATCTGGCAGAGCTACCAGATCTTTGATTTTCCGACAATGTACTCCGGCATCCTTGCGGTGACGGTGCTCGGGGTGTTGCTGGCGTGGGCATTGCTGGTGGTGGAGTGGTTGGCCGTACCCTGGCGGCGTTAGCGGAACCTTTCCGGGACGCGTAACGTTCTACCCGTCATGAAGTTCATCGCTGGGACCAC
>JBATAT010000501.1:0-1764 GCA_049662005.1 Tepidiformaceae bacterium | reverse complement strand
GGGCGTCCTTATCGATGCCGGAAGCGAGGTTGTTGATCAGCCAGTAGAGGTGGTGGAGCGCCGGCTGTTCGGCCGCGATGCGTTCGCCCCCCGCCGGATGGATGCCGCGTTCGAAGAGCGACTGGTCGCGGCCGCGCGGCTGGTCAGCCCAGATCTTCGGAAAATCGGGATGGGCAAGCGTGCCCGTGGTGTCGCACATCACCAGCGCCTTCACACGGTCAGGGTGCTGCAAGGCATAGGCGAGACAGGTCCAGCCGCCCATCGATTGCGCGACCAGGCGGACTTCTTGGAGTCCTAGTTCTTCGATGATGGCGGCCAGGTCATCGGCGAAAGCGAGGGCGCCCGGCCCGCCTGGCTCTTCGGTCGAAGGCGCGAAGCCGCGGTGGGCAAACGTCACGCAGGTGTAGCGATCGCGGAATGCTGGCACCTGCTGCCACCAGCTCATGTGGTTTCCGCCGAGGCCATGGGCGAAGACCACGGCGGGGCCCGAGCCAGCCACCTCGTAGTAAACCTTCGCGCCAGGACGTTCGAGATAAGCCATGGCGCGCAGTTTATGGCATCCCGCGTCCCCCGCGTTTGACGGCAGCCGCCTACTGTCGCCTCGTTTGCAGACATCGATTCTTTGGAGGAGTAAGCTGCGTATCAGGCTGTAATGTCGCCAGGTTGGGTGGTGAATCTCCGCAGCCGTACGGACGACAAGTTTCGACGAGCGTCGACAGGTAAGGACAATCTATGATGACGATAGCAACGAGTAAGAATTATCTCCACGCGCGAGCTATACGGCAACGCGCGGTCCTGGTCGGGATAGCCGCCATCATCGTCGCAGGATTGGCAATCCTCATTGTGGGCATCTTTCCTCGGGATGCCGGCGCTCAAACCGCCCCATCGCTGGGTGGCGCTGAGAGCTTCGCTGTCCTTGGCGGCTCAACGGTAACGAACACCGGCACGACCAACGTCTACGGCGACCTCGGAGTGAACCCCGGGACAGCGGTCACCGGCTTTTTGGCAATCGACAGTGGGCCCGGAGTGGTCCACGGCGCTGCCTACACGGGTAGCGACGGCGAAGCAGTGAGCGCGCGTTCGGGCGCGACGGCAGCATATGGCAGCCTTGCGAGTCAAGGATGCTCAGTCCCGAACGGGAACCTCACCGGGCAGGACCTGGGCGGCCTCACGCTTATTGACGGCGTGTACTGTTTCGACACCTCTGCCGACATGACCGGGACGCTCACCCTCGATGGGCAGGGCAATCCAGCCGCGGTCTTCATCATCAGGACCGGGACCACGCTCGTTACAGCGAGCGGCTCATCCGTAAACCTGATTAACGGAGCGAGCGCCTGCAATGTGTTCTGGCAGGTTGGAAGCTCGGCAACGCTCGGGACGACGACCAACTTCGTCGGTAACCTGCTGGCGACCGCGAGCATCACCTTAAACGCCGGTGCGGCCATAACCGGCAGGGCACTCGCGGGAACAGGCGCCGTAACGATGAACAACAACATCGTCGACGCAAGGCCCTGCAGCGAACCGCCGACCCCGGTGCCTGCTACCGCGACGGCGATTACGGCAGCCACGTCGACCGCGATCGCTCAGGCAACCTCAACCGCCATCGCCGCAGCGACACTGACCCCGGTGCCCCCCGCTACGGCAACCGCGATCGCGCAGGCAACATCAACCGCGATAGCCGCAGCGACACTGACGCCGGTGGCGCCCGCCACGGCAACCGCGATCGCGCAGGCAACCTCGACCGCGATAGCCGCAGCGACACTG
>JBATAT010000500.1:0-4253 GCA_049662005.1 Tepidiformaceae bacterium | reverse complement strand
GTTGACGATCGAGCCCCCGCGTTGTTCGCGCATCAGGGGGATAGCGTGCTTGCACGCGAACCACATCCCTCGAAGGTTGACCGCGACAATCCGGTCGAACGCCTCCGCTTCCAGGTCTGTTGCCGTAGCGTCACCGAGTGCAAGGCTGGCTCCGACATTGTTGTGGAGCAGGTCGACCCGACCGTACGCCTCCGCGCACGCCCGAACCGCCGCCGCAACCTGGTCCTCGTGGAGGACGTCTGCCGCGAACGCCGTCGCTTCGCCGCCCTTCTCCTTGATCAGTGCAACCGTTTCATCGGCGGATGCCTGCTCCCGATCCACAACGAGTACCTTCGCACCCTCCGCTGCCAGCAGCAGCGCGGTCGCCCGCCCATTGCCGATCGTCTCGCCGGGCGTCTGCCCCGCCCCGAAAATCACCGCCACTTTGTCTCGAACCCTGTCTGCCATCGCCAACGGTCTCCATTCACCAGTTCTGAAAAGCTACGATTCCGAACCCAGCCGGTACACCCGCGTCGCTGTTCCCCGGAACATCGCATCCTTCTCGTCTTCTTTGTACCCTGCCGCGATCTTCTTGAAAGCGTTCCAGAGCACAGCGTACGAGCAGCTCACCTTGTCCACCGGGAAGTTGCTCTCGAACATGCAGCGCTCCGGGCCGAACCGGTCGATCGTGTGCTCGTAATATCTCCCGGTCGCATCGATGAGTTCCTGGGAAGTCGGCGGCACCGCGCGTTTTTCGAATCCGAACCCGTTCAACGGCATGTTGATCCCCCCGAGCTTCGCCACCACGTTCGGGCACGTCGAAAGCTCGGCGATAGAGGCCTGCCATTCCGGGAATACTTCGTCCTGCTTGCCCGCGAAGGGCCCGATCCCGAGTGGTCCCCCGAAGTGGTCGAGCACGATTGGGATCTCCGGGAAGGCCCGGGCCAGGTCGGTCAGTTGCGGGATCTGGGGATGGTAGAGCCATGCTTCGAATGAAAGGCCGAGCCGCCCAAGATGCGCGTAACCCTGGCGGAATTTCGCATCCATGAGAACGTTCTCCGGCGGGTTCGTGTGCGAATTCCGGATCTCCGGGCTGGCGTGCCACCCGGCGGCGTAACGAATGCCGCGAAAGCGATTCGGGCTGGCCGCCATATGTGCTTCGAGGACCGGTGCGACCCCATCTCCAAGTGCAAGGTCCGCGTAGCCGATAATCCCCGAACACGCCCGGGTCGGTCCGTAGCCGCCGCTCGCACTCATTGCCGCCACGCCCTGCACGAATTCGGTCTCTCCTATCGGCCTCATCGCGTCCGGTCCGTCCGCGCGGTACATCGAAAGGCACTCAACGAACACCGTGCTCACCACGTTGTGACCGCTTCCCGTGTCTTCCAGCAGTTGATCAAGCAGATAACGGTTGCCGCCCCGGTCCCACAGGTGGTGGTGCGGGTCGCAGATCTGCCGTTCAGGTTCCAGGATCTCCTCGACCACCTGGTCGTGCCACGGTTTCGAATCCGGCATTGCCCATCCTCCTGCCTTGTTCGGCGAGCCTACGCGCCTTGTCGCGGAATCCTCAACTCGCGTAGCCTCCGCCAACACCGGGTTCTCCCGGCTGAGGAGGAGTTGGAATGGCACAACCACCCGATCTTGAATCTGAACTTGGGCTGCGCGGCAAAGTCGCCATCGTCGCGGGTGGCGGTGCTGCCGGTGATGGCATCGGCAACGGCCGTGCCGCGGCGATCCTCCTTGCGCGTGCCGGCGCCAGCGTTTTCGTCGTCGACCGCAAGCTCGAACTCGCCCGGCGGACGGTCGAGATGATCGAAGCAGAGGGCGGCATCGCCGCCGCACACGCCGCGAACGTCATCGAAGAAGCCGAATGCCGCGCGCTGGTCGCAGCAGCCATCAGCCGCTTCGGTCGCCTCGACCTGCTCGATAACAACGTGGGCATCGGCAGCCGCGGCAGCGTTGTCGAAGAGCCTGCAGAATCCTGGCGCCGCGTGATGCAGGTCAACGTCGAGAGCATGTTCCTGCTCTCCAAGTACGCCATCCCCGCGATGCTCGAATCCGGAGACGGCGGCGCGATCGTGAACGTCGCCTCGATCTCCGCGCTGCGGCCACGGGGCCTCACGTCGTACTCCGTCTCGAAGGGCGCCGTTATCGCCCTGACGAAGGCGATGGCCGTCGACCACGGCTCCCACGGAATCCGCGTGAACTGTGTCGCGCCAGGCCCGGTATTCACGCCCATGGTCGGCGCCGATACGATGTCGGAATCGGCCAGGGCAAACCGCCGCAGCGCTTCTGTCCTCGGCATCGAAGGCACCGGCTGGGATGTCGGCAACGCCGTCCGCTTCCTGCTTTCCGAACAGGCTCGCTATATCACCGGGCAGGTGCTCGTCGTCGATGGCGGCACCACGCTTCGCGCCCCCGAACGTTCGAACTGAGGAACCAGCATGGCTCGAATTGATTACCTCTCAAAATCCGACCTCAAGCCCGAAGACCAGGTGCTCCTGGCTCGAGAAATCAACCTCAACCGGGCACTCGTGAACAGCCCCGGCGCCGCTCGCGCGTTTAGCCGCCTCGGCGGCTTCATCCGCAACGAAAGCAAGCTCGACCCGCGCCTGCGCGAAATGGCGATCCTCCAGGTCGGCTTCGTCGCGCGCTCCCGGTATGAATACTCACACCACATCAAGATCGGACGCGACTTTGGTGTCAGCGACGACGACATCCGAGCGATCGCGGAAGAATCGGCGGGCACCGATTCAACGCTCGATGCGCTCCCGAAGGCAGTCCTCCGCGCCGCCCGCGAAATGGCCGCCGGTCCGGGTGCCTCCGCCGAGACCTTCGCCGTCCTCAAGGGCCAACTCGATCCGGAATGCCTGACTGACCTGGTCGTGACTATCGCCTTCTACTGCGGGGTCGTCCGCCTGCTCGAAACGCTCGATATCGATGTCGAAGACGAGTACCTGCACTACCTCGACGAATTTCCCCTTCCGCCCGCGTGACGCCGGGGAGTTGCCTCAACTCGCCTTCCGGATCCCGTGCCCAAAGTAACGGCCGGGCCGAACCGCGGGTTCCGCGTCCGCCGACGACCCCGGTTCTGTCATCCAGCACGTACCTTCGGGCGCGACGTGACCGTCCTGGTCGAACACCCCGTGCAGCGCCTCCCTCGCCAGCCGGAGGTTGCGCGCGATCGATCCGGCACTGTCATCAAGCTTCCACGGCGAATTCTTCGACAGGTCTGGCCGCAGCACGCGCAGCGGCAGTTGATTGGCCAGGCAGGCCTCAACTTCACGGGTGGTCGTCGCGCTCATGATGCTGAACGATTGCTTCAGGACGCCCGCAGCGGTCTTCGGCCGGGCCGTTGCCGGCGGCGGCGTCAGGTCGATCGCGAGGATCTCTGTCGCGCCCATCTCCACGGCTGTGCCAAGGTCCACCGACGCCGTTACACATCCATCCACGAACTGTTCGCCACCGATGACGACCGGCGCGAACACGCCCGGGATAGCCGTCGAGGCGAGGATTGCCGTCCCCAGTGGCCCGCTTCGAAACACGTGCTTGTGCCCGCGCGTCAGGTTCGTCGAAACGATCCCAAGGTCGAGCACTGCCTCCTCGATCTGCTTGTCTCCCAGGAACTCTTGGACCAGTCGCGGTACCACGTCGTTCGTTGTCACGCTCACCGGGTGGAGGATGCGCGAGGCAATCCGCTTCGGTTGCAGCTTGATCAGGGACATCTGATCCAGTCCGAGCCAGATTTTGAGCAGCTCCGCTGGCCGGTCCGGGTGGAGTGCAATCCAGGCGCCGTTCATCGCGCCAACGCTCGTCCCGACGACAATCGTTGGACGGAACCCCATCTCGAAGGCAGCTTCGACATAGGCTGCCTGGACGACGCCGAGCGCGCCGCCGCCCCCCAACACCAGTGCCGGCCGAGAAATTCCGTTCGAAGCCCCAAAGGTAGCCGCCATAACAGCCTCCGATACGATCATCGGCCATCGACACGCTCGCGAGCAGCGTTAGCCCACCAGAATTCGTGCGAGCACGTCCCCGTCGACGTTCCCACCCGAAACAATCACACCGATGCGCTTCCCGCTGGTCCCCTCGATTACGCCCGACATCAGCGCCGCCGCAGGGATCGCCCCGGTTGGCTCCACCACGGTCTTCATCCGCTGCACCATGAACCGCGTCGCCTCTTCGATTGCACCGTCAGAAACCGTCACAACCCCGTCCACAAGCGCCTGGACCACGGCGAAGGTCAAAATCCCTGGCTGACGCGTCCGCACCCC
>JBATAT010000499.1:0-2210 GCA_049662005.1 Tepidiformaceae bacterium | reverse complement strand
GGGTTGGGGTGGTTCCGCTGGTGTGGCGGCTGCTGTGCTTGGGGGGCGCTCGTAGCGCTCCATGGCTGTCGCGCCTGGGGTTGGGGGTGGGGTTGGCGGCGTTAGCCGCCCATGCCCCAGGTGATGCTGTTGCGGAGGAGGGTGGTGTAGGCGTCGGTTTCCCAGGTGGTGCGGATGATGGGTGGTGTTTTGCCTTCGGGATCGACGGATTTATCGACGAAGGGCTGGCTGTTGGTGGAAGGGGTGTGGCAGTGGCCAAGCGCGACGTAGGTGACGCCGCCCTGGCCGACATCGCGGGTATAGCCCATCACGCGGGTCTTGCCATCCGGGAGGAGTGCGGTATCGGATTCGTACTGGAAGCCGAAGCCCGGAGGTGAATTGTCGGGGCCGAGTTCGGCGGTGAGGAGGATCCTCGCGTTGGGGTCACTCGATTCGACCATGTAGGGTTCGTCGATCGTCTCGAACGTCTCCGGGAGGCCGTCAGTCAGGCGATCGTTCGAGCTGTGCACTTTCACCTGGAACTTTCGAACCGGTGGATGGCTCAGAAAGAACCCGCCGAGGGTTTCGTGGTGTTCGAGGCGAGCCATGGCGCGGCGCCGGTCGGAGCCTTCGATGCGGACAGCCCGGCCACCGGTGGTACCGTGCAGGCCGAGCCATTTGCCGCCGGCGTTGATCCAGGAGCGGATCGCCCTGTCCTGGTCCGGGGCGGGGTATGGGCCGGCGACGTAGGTAATGAGCAGGCGGCTGATTGGCAGCCAGCGTTCGATATCGATGTAGTCGTTCGCCGTCGAGGCGGGCACTCCCTGTTCGTAGAGGAGTTCGAGCAGCCGCTTGCGTGCATAGTCGTGGTCGTGGCCGGCGGCGCGGCCAGGTGGGAAGCCGCCGCAGATGACATGAGCGCGGGCCGGGGTGTCTGGCATTTCGTCCTCCTCGTGAGCAAGGCGAGCCTACCCCGTTCGAATCGTGCTGCCAACGCAGTCGACGATGTGGGCGGAGTTGGCTACGCTCCCGCTACGGAATTGGAGGCAGAGCATGATTCGCAGGATCGACCACATCGGGCTTGTATCACCTTCGTGGGAGGAGGCGCGGGACGTGTTGCTCGGGAAGCTGGGCTTTCCGATCGCCGAATGGAAGGGAGCTGGCGAGACCGGTTCGTATTTCGCGCCAGAACGGACGATGAACTATTTCCTCCAGGTCGGCGAGGGCGACACCGTGATCGAGGTCATCGTGCCGCAAGATGCGACCAGCGGCGCGGCGAAGTTCATGGCGAAGCGCGGGCCAGGCCTGCACCACATTGGCTACGCCGTTGACGATGTCGAAGAGGAAGCGAAGCGCTTAAGCGACCAGGGTTTGCGACGGGTGGACCTTGGGCCGAAGGCCGGGGCGGCGTTCTTCTATCCACAGGGCGTGCACGGGGTGTTGACCGAGTTCGTACCGTTCCGGACGCCCGGCGTCCGAGTGCACCGATAGGTCGAGGAAGAAACCCGGCGTGATAAAGCTGACCTACTGCCTGAGACGAAAGCCGGGCATGTCCTGGGAAGAGTTCTCCGACTACTGGCGGATGATCCACGCTCCGCTTGTGAAGGAGCGCGCCGAGATTCTCGGGATAAAGCGGTACGTGCAGGTGCGGACACTGCAAGACCGCGAACTGCATGGGCGGCTGCAAGCGCGGAACGGTGGTTCGCCAGAGCCTTTCGATGGCATCGCGGAACTGTGGTACGAGTCGCTCGTCCCGGGTTCGCGACGCGAAGAGGCGGCACAAGCGGCGAGGGAACTCCTCGAGGATGAGCGCAACTTCATCGACCTTGCGAACTCGCCAATGTGGTACGGGGAGGAGACCGAGGTGGTTTCGATCGTGTAGCTGATGGCCGGGCGGTCGCAAGAACGCGCAGCGATCCAGCGTCGGTTCGGTTCGGTCGCCCGCGTGCGGAAGCCTTACTTCGAGGGAGATTGGTACTCGATCCGGAACATCGGCGTGCGAGCGCAAACCCTGGTGATGTCGGCCTCCGACGGATTCGGCCAGGGGATGCCGAAGTGCGTTTTCGTGACTCCGGCCCAGCGTTCGAGGTAGGCGAGGAGTACTGGGGGCTTGTCGGCGTCGGCGAGTTCTTCCGTGACTTGAAAAGCTCGCTTGTTTCGCCCAAGACGAAGAGTGCCTCTTCCGAATGCACGGAGGTTTCGTGACCAGTGCGTGTTCCCGCGTGGAGAAA
>JBATAT010000498.1:0-2841 GCA_049662005.1 Tepidiformaceae bacterium | reverse complement strand
TGGCGATGAACCAGGACCTCAAGCTCATTCCCGTGCTGAACAAGATAGACCTCCCCCACGCCGAACCAGAGCGCGTTTCGGCCGAACTCGAACGGGTTATCGGCTTCGATCAGGACGAGATGATCAGTGCGAGCGCGAAAGAAGGCACCGGTGTCGCCGAAATTCTCGAGGCAATTGTCCAGCGCATCCCGCCGCCAAATGGCGATCCGACGGGTGCCCTGAAGGCGCTCATCTTCGATTCGAAATACGACGCCTATAAGGGAGTCGTCGCGCACGTCCGCATCTTCGAAGGCCGGATGGAGGGCCGCAAGGACCAGCACCTCATGCAGACCGGCGTGAACTTCGAACCGCTTGAGTTCGGCATCTTCAGCCCGGCGATGCGCCCCCTCCCCGCGCTCGAATGCGGCGAAGTGGGCTACGTCGCGACCGGCCTGAAAGATGTCGCCGATTGCCGGGTCGGCGACACCATCACGATGAAGGAACACCCATCGGCCGAAGCGCTGCCGGGATACCGCCAGGCCAAGCCAATGGTCTTCGCCGGCATTTATCCCACGAACTCCGACCAGTACCAGGACCTGCGCGAGGCCCTCGCGAAGCTAGTCCTGAACGACGCATCGCTCGTCTACGAACCGGAATCTTCGGTGGCACTCGGCTTCGGATTTCGCTGTGGGTTCCTCGGTCTGCTGCACCTCGAAATCGTCGGTGAGCGTTTGGAGCGCGAATACGGCCTCAGCCTGCTCACCACCGCCCCCAGCGTCGAATACCACGTGCTCACGACTGGCGGGACGGAAGTGCTCGTCGACAACCCCGCCAAGCTACCAGACCCATCGAAAATCGAAGTCATCTCCGAGCCATGGGCGAAGATCGACGTGATCACGCCAAGCCGCTACATCGGCCAGGTGATGGAACTCGTCACCAATCGCCGCGGCCAGTTCCTGCGGATGGAATTCCTCGAAGCCGAAAGCGATCTTGCCCCCGGCGAAGCCCGCGTCCTCCTCGAATACGACATCCCGATGGCCGAAATCCTCGTAGACTTCTACGACAACCTCAAGGGTTCGACGAGCGGGTACGCCAGCCTCGATTACAAGCTCAGCGAATACCGCCCGGCGCGGCTGGTGAAGGTCGATATCCTCGTGAACGCCGTCCCGGTCGATGCGCTTTCGCTCATTACGCACTCAAGCAACGCCGACCGCGAAGGCCGTGTTCTGGTTGCCAAGCTGAAAGATCTCATTCCGCGCCAGATGTTCGATGTCCCGCTGCAGGCCGCCGTCGGCGGCAAGATCGTGTCGCGCGAAACCATCCGGGCGATGCGCAAGAACGTCCTCGCGAAGTGCTACGGCGGCGACATCTCGCGCAAGCGCAAGTTGCTCGAAAAACAGGCCGAAGGCAAGAAGAAGATGAAGCGCGTTGGCAACGTCGAGATCCCCCAGGAAGCCTTCATGGCTGTCTTGCGCCTGCGCGAGGACTGAGCGGGCTCTGCGAAACCTTACCGAAACCTGGAAGTGCTACCTTGCCGCTATCGCACGGGCCGCCGGGCCCCGAACGGAGACCCACCGCCATGATCAAAGCATTCGTCCTGGTTGTTGTTGACCCCGCCAAGACGGTCGAAGTCTTCGCCACGCTCAGCGCCGTCGACGGCATCGCCGAGGTGTACCAGGTCATGGGGCCCTACGACATCGTCGCTGTGGTGGAAGTCCCATCGCTCACGGATGTTCCCGGCGTGATCAGCAAGCACATCCGCGCCGTCGATGGCATCGAAAGCACCACAACCTGCGTTACCTTCCCAGAAGCGAATTAGCCCTCAGCCTGAGCGCGGGTCCGGGACATTGACCACGATCTGCTCCTGGCTGTTCCTCGCGAGCAGGAGTTCGGCCTCCCCGTCGGGATCGAGGTTCTCCTCCATGTGGACTTCGTAAGGCGGCACGAACACGAAATCGCCGGGCTCCGTGTCGACCACGTGCTCGAGCTTCTCGCCCCATCGGAAGCGCACGCGCCCGCGCAGGATGTAAATGCCCGATTCGTTGTGGCCATGGTGGTGCGCATCAGAGCAGGCCGCAGGGCCGTTCACAGCAGTACCCATCCACAGGCCCTCGGACCCTGTTAGGCCGGCGGAGATCCCGGACTGTCGCACCATGCCCGGCGTCTGTGCCGTGCCGCTATCGCGTTCGTTCGGACGAATCACTTTTACCATGTCCCGGATTATAGCCCGAGCACGCACGAACGCCTGCCCATGCGAGATTGTCAGCTTACTCGCCTGTTGGCCGCGGGCCGGTCTTCTTGAGTCACGATTCACGGTATGCTTTGGCCCGGAGTTAGGAATATGAGATATCGCATTCTGTGGGCAACTGCGTGCGCAGGGCTTGCCGTTCACTTCGCAGGGCTTGGCTGGGATGTCTACCGCCACTCCTCGGATTCAAACCTGCTGCAGCGGGAAGGCACGCTCTCGCTCGCGAACCCGAGCCATTTGATGATCATCGTTGGCCTGGCGATCGTCGCCGCCTCACTACTCGGTATGGCGGCCATTTGGATGAACGACCACCAGTTCGGCGGAGCGCGCGCGTCCGGCTCGCTGCTTCGCGGTATCGCACTGCCCGCGATCGCGGTCGTGAGTGCGGCCACGATCTGGCTCGCCTCGACAGCGGAGGATGCCGCCCACGCTCCTGCGAGCTATCTCGTCCATGACCTGGAGGCGCGTCCACCGATCTCGCCGTCCGGTCAATCCGAACCGCAGACTGTGCCTTCGGGCGGTCCTGTGGCCGAAGTGCATGATCACGCGGCAGCCTCGACTCCAGCCGTCGAAGGAGGTGTCCTCGCAGAGGGGAACGCCCACACGCACGGCAA
>JBATAT010000497.1:0-6249 GCA_049662005.1 Tepidiformaceae bacterium | reverse complement strand
GACGCCCAACCGGCGGCGCGCATTCCCGAGCTCGCCGAAGAAGCCGACGAGGAGCCAACAGCCGATGCCGAGGATGAAGCCTGACGTTCTAGAGGAGTATCTGCAGCAGCCCTACGTTGGCGTGATTGCAACGCTGCGCAAGGATGGGATGCCCTACACCGTCCCCGTCTGGTGGCTCTGGAAGCCAGATGGCGTCTGGATTACGGGCACCTACAGCCGAGTCTGGTGCAAGCAGCTCCTGAACGATGCTCGCGCGTCGTTGTGCATCGAATCCGGCCCGCCACTGACCGGGCACGTCGAGTTCGATGGTCACGTGACGGCCTACCACCGGGAAGATTTCGATATCTGGCCGATCTCGCGCGAACTTGCGGCCAAGTACGTGGGCCGTGGCGACCCAGCGAACGCCGATGCGGTCGAGGCGTTCTTTGCGAACATGCAGACCGAACCCCGCCTGCTATTCAAGCTGGTGCCCGAAGTCACCCGCGCGATCGATATGCGTGTCTACCGCGGCAAACGCGCCGATCGTGAGTTCCAGGCCAGCCAGGACGACTGACCGAACAGTTACTCGAGCGGCGGCGGGACGCCCTCCGGGAGGTCGACTTCGAAGACGTTCAGGGTCATCGAGACGAGCCCGTAGTAGCCGACGACTCCGACGATATCGACGACCCCTCGTTCGCCGAAGGTGTCGATCGCTCGCTGGTAGGTGCTGTCGGAAATGCGGTGGGTTCGGAGGTACTCATCGACGAATGTGTAGAGGACACGCTCGCTTTCGCGGCCGAACGGTGGCGTCGCGCCGGTTCGAACCGCTTCGATGATCGCCGGATCGAGGCCCGCATCGAGTGCGAGGCGCGCGTGGGCCCAGAATTCGAACTGCGCCTTCCAGTGCTTGCCCGTCATGATGATGGCAAGTTCGTTCAGGTCGGATGGGATGCTCGAGTTGTACCTGCAGTAGGCGCCCACGCGCTGGGCCGGGTCGGCGAGGCCCGGCGAGCGGAGCCACGCTTCGAACGGGCCTCGAAGGCCGCCGCGCGGTCCACTGCGGATCGCATCGGCGACCGGCTGCTGTTCGGGTGTGAGGTTGTTGAGGTCGAGTGGTGCGAGTCGTGCCATGGTTTCTCCCAGTGGGTGGTGCCGAATTGTGCACCGGGGCACGGCTTCGTTGACATCCCCCACCGCTCGGCTAGGATAATTTCTACACTAACCACGAGGAAACATACGCGGCGCCTGGGAACTGTCTTTCACCCAACCCGCGGGAATCGCCATATGACCCACGAAGTAGCCCGTCGCCTCGCGATCAGCGTTCAACCGGTACCCAAGCAAGATGCCGAAGCGCGCAAGCAGAACTTCGATGAAACCTACATCGGCTTCGATTTGAACGCTGCGCGAATCGAAGCTTCGCGTTGTATCCAGTGCCCATCAGCCCCCTGCCAGGAAGCCTGCCCGGTTTCGAATGATATCCCCGGGGCGTTCGTCTTCCTCGAAGAGGGCGACTTCATTGGCGCGGCGAACAAGTTCCGCGAGACAAGCAATCTGCCCGAAATGTGCGGACGCCTCTGCCCCCAGGAGAAGCTCTGTGAGGGCGCCTGTGTGGTTGGATTCGCTATTCGCCCGGACGGACGGAAAGAGCCGCCGGTCACGATCGGCAAGCTCGAAGCGTTCTGCACCGACGCCCAGCGCCTGGAACTGGACGGCTATCCGATGCCGCGATATATGCCGACGCCCACCGGCCGGCAGATCGGTGTGATCGGGTCCGGTCCGGCGGGCCTTGCCGTCGCCGAACAGCTCGCGCTCCTCGGCCACGGCGCAACCGTCTTCGAATTCTGGCCTGAGCCGGGTGGGGTCCTTGTTTATGGCATTCCAAACTTCAAGATGCGGAAGAACATCGTCGATGAGTACATCGCCTACCTCGAAAAGCTTGGCGTGAAGTTCGTCTGCAATACGTACGTCGGGAAAGACATAACGATCGACTCCATGCTTGCTGGTGAATTCGATGCGGTCTTCGTTGGTACCGGGGCCGGCGTCGGCAACCAGATGGAAATCGAAGGGGAGAACCTGCAGGGTGTCTACAGCGCCACGGAGTTCCTGGTGCGAGGGAATCTCAAGCCCGACCAACTCCCCGCGCAGTACCGGGAAGTGCTTCCGAAACTGAAGAATGTCGTGGTCATCGGCGGCGGCGATACCTCCATGGACTGTGTTCGCACGGCGATTCGCCTGGGCGCCGAAAACGTCAGCTGCGTGTATCGGCGCACCGAGACGGAAATGCTGGGCCGCGGCGAAGAGCGCAAGAACGCCCGCGAAGAAGGCGTGAAGTTCGAGATGCTCACGTTGCCAACGCGCATCATCGGCGACGAATCGGGCAGGGTGGTCTCGGTTGAATGCCAGCGAATGGAGCTTGGCGAACCGGACGATTCTGGCCGCCGCCGGCCGATTCCGTTGGCGGGTAGCGAGTTCATTATCCCGGCGGATGCTGTCGCGATCGCGATCGGGTATGGCGCCGATCCCCTGGTGCCGCAGACGACCTCGGGACTGCGCTCCGATCGGAAGGCGCTCATCCAGGTCGACCAGTCTGGCCGGACAAGCCGTCCGGGTGTCTTCGCCGGAGGCGATAACGTGAACGGGGCCGACCTCGTGGTAACCGCGCTCGCCGACGGGCGGGCTGCCGCCGAGGCGATCGTGGAATACCTCGCCACGCTGCCGCCGCGCAGGTCCTGATCCGCCGGATTCTCCCTTTCAGTGTGTGGGAAAACCCACAGGCGACGGGAGAGATTACATACCGTTTACAAACAGGCACTGTCGTACTGGCGGCTGGCGTTCGACCTTCCTTGTAGAACGCCAGAGGACCGTCCATGAATAAGCCGCCAGTGCTCAACGCTTTCCTGTTCCCATCGGCCGAGCAGACCGAACTCGGTTCGGTCGAATCATCGCTGCTGCTTCGCCTGATGCGGCCGGCGAGCCTGGTGCTGTGGGTGGTCATCTTCGCGTTCGAAGCACAGTCGGTGGTCTCGCACGGCAGTCGCGGGAACCTGCTCATCATGGCGCTTTCGACGGCGCTTTTTGCCGGCATTCATGTGCAGTACTGGTACGAACAGTCCGAACAGGGCCGCCGTTTCCACCGCGCCCTTGATAGGATGCGCGGCCGGATCTACGAGGACGAGGAGACCGGCCTTCCGAACAGTCGCCACTTCGTGTTTGAACTTCGCCGCCAGATGATGCGATCCGTGCGCAATGGCCGCGGCTTCGCGCTGGTGCTCACGGATTTCGGCGGGTTCGAGAAGATGAAATCGAACGATGACCGGTTCTTCCCGGCGGTTTCCCGCGCTTTGCGGCACGCCGTGGGCGAAGGCGATTTCGTCGCGCACCTCCAGGGTCCAATCTTCGCTGCCATCATCTCCGATGACCGCGAACTCACTTCCGCCGAGAAGGCCGATGGCCTCTTGCCCGCACTTGGCTCGGCCATTCCCCAGGAATATGCCTCGCAGGTTTTCCCGGTGGTTTCGCTTTCCGGCTATGAAGGTGAACTTGAGGTTCGCGACTTTCTGCGCCGCGCCCAGCGCGACCTGGCAGGCGCCCGGGCCAATGGCCCCATCCTGACACCTGCTACCGTTCGCAGCACCTCGCGCCGCAACCAGCCTGCGGTCGCCTGAATTCCAACGACTTCCTGCCACTTCCTGGTCGGAACTAAAGCCCGCTGATCTGGCCATCAGCGGGCTTTTTGCACTTGTTCACGAGGAGCGAGATTGGAGCGGGCGAAGGGAATCGAACCCTCGTCTCAACCTTGGGAAGGTCGCGTTCTGCCATTGAACCACACCCGCCCGGGTGCCGGAGAATCATCGTATCATCCCGCCACATTCAATTCGAGGAGACAGCCCGATGCCAATCCCACAGGAACTTTCGCTCACGCCCGCCGAACTTGATCAACTCATGCTCGCTTCGTGGAACATGCGGGTCGCCACCGTCGGTCCGGGTACGCGCATCAACCTCACGCCCCTCTGGTTCGGCTGGGAGCAAGGCAAGATCTTCTTCTACTGCCGCGGGCAGAAGGTGGCAAACCTGCGGCGCAACCCTACCTGCACAGTGCTCGTTGACAAGAACGAGCGCTTCCCGGAACTCCAGGGCGCCATGTTCCAGGGCCAGGCGCGGGTCCTCGAAGACCCTGACGCCGAGGCCGCCGAGCCGGGTATGGACGAGGTCCGCTGGCAGATGGGCACGAAATACGCCGGCGGCCATGGCGAGCCCGCCGAACGCCGGAAGAACGAATCGACCGCCCGCGGCCGCCATTGGCGCTGGGTCGTCTTCACACCCAGCCGGACCGTCACCTGGGACAACCAGAAGATCAAGCCGCGCTGAACCACGCCGGATTTCGATCCCGCGCCAGGTCTCCTGATGCGCGGCAGGGCGAATTGACGGTGCGCTCTCCCCTCGGCGCGCGGCGCCGCCCTCGGCGTTCGCGAAACTCCTGCTCCTCCGGGGACGGGCTTGACACCGTTCTATACTGCATGTGAGCCATTACGCGGAGGTGTGTCACATGTTTGGTCTCGTCAGTAGCGTCCTCGCCGAAAAAGGGAAGCAGGTCTACACGGTCGAACGCGGCGCGACGGTTGCGGAAGCGGTCCGCCAGATGAACGAGAAAGGTGTAGGCGCACTTCTTGTGGTGGACCACGCGAAGGCGGTGGGTATCTTCACCGAGCGTGATGTCTTGCGCCGGATTGTGGACGCAGACCGCGACCCCGCGCTTGTGCATGTGGCCGAAGTGATGACCCGCGAGCTCGTCACCATCACGGCCGAGACGCGCCTCGAAGAAGCGATGGCCGTGATGACCGAACGCCGGTTCCGCCACCTACCGGTGATGGAAGCCGGGGAGATCATCGGCATGGTTTCGAGCGGCGACCTGATGCGCTGGGTGACGATCAACCAGGAGGAGTACATTCGGCAGGTTCAGGAGTACATCACTGGCGCTGCCGCTGTCCTCGACGTCTAGCAAGTAGCCGGCCGTGGCCGCACGGGGAGCTCATCGTGAGCGGTTGACGCGGCTTCGTTGGCGGGCAAGACTCAGCGGATTGTTCCGCCATGTGTGGACAATCGCTCCGATGCCCCCACTCCGAGGATGACGCCATGGCCGATGCCGCCCTTGAACAACTGATCGATGTACCCGCGCTCGAACGTTTCGTGCACGCGAATGTGCCCGACGCAACCGAACCGCTCGACGTGCAGAAGCATATCGCCGGGTTTTCGAACGAAACGTTCTACGTGACCTGCGGCTCGCAACGCTGGGTGCTTCGCCGGCCGCCGCGTGGCCCGCTCCTGCCCACCGCCCATGACGTGCTGCGTGAGTACCGCTACCTTTCGGCTCTCGCCGGGCGAGCGCGTGTGCCGCGGCCAATCGTCTCGTGCGACGACACGGCGGTCATCGGTGCGCCGTTCTACCTGATGGAGCGCGCCGATGGAATGGTCATTCGCGCCGAAATGCCCGCTGCCTACGACACTCCAGAGGGCCGCCGCAAGGTGTCCGATGAGATTGTCACCGCACTCGTCGAATTGCACGCCGTCGATTGGCAGGCGACGGGGCTTACCGGCAAGGGCGACCAGTACCTTCCTCGCCAGGTCGAACGCTGGAGCAAGCAGTGGGAACTGACCCAACCGAGGACGCGTCCGCTCCCGGGACTCGATTCGGCCACGGCCTGGCTGAAGGCTCGCATCCCTGAATCCGGTGGCGTGGCGATCGTCCACGGCGATTACAAGCTCGACAACGTGATGTACCGGAATGATCGGCCCGAACTCATCGCCATCTTCGACTGGGAGATGGCGACGATCGGCGACCCGCTCGCCGACCTCGGTTGGCTGCTCTCCACCTGGGGTGACCCCGGTGACCCTCCCGGTACGCGCAGGCTCGCCGAGGGCCCGGCGCTGACGGGCGCGGAAGGCTTCCTCACCATCCCTGAAATGACGGCCCTTTACGAAGAGAAAAGCGGCAAGTCGATGCAGCATTTCGCCTTCTACCATGTGCTCGCCGTCTACAAGCTCGCCATCATCCTCGAAGGCCTGTACATGCACTTCGTCGAAAAGACGGCGTCGAACCCGGCCAGCGCCGAATTCGAATGGTATGTTCCGGTGCTCGTCGACCGAATCCACCGGATCATGGGAGAGTAGCCAGATGCAAAAACGACTGGCTCTTTCCGTCCCGCACTTCGGCTACTCCCTCCGCGACCACGTTTCCATTGCTCGGGAGGCCGAGTCTCTCGGCTATACCGA
>JBATAT010000496.1:0-9477 GCA_049662005.1 Tepidiformaceae bacterium | reverse complement strand
GATTGAGGAAGCGATCTCCCAGCAGATCAACGACACCTACCTCGGCACCATCCAGACGGTCCTGATCGAAGGCGTCCGCAAAGAACAGCCCTTCGGCCGCACCCGCACTGGCAAGCTCGTCCACCTCGACGCCCCCGCCCGCATCGGTAGCGTGGTCGATGTCACCATCGAACACGCCGGCCCGTTCTCCCTCCGCGGCAGCGTCGTCGATTCGCTCGTCCTCGCCTGAGCGCGGCTCACCTTCACGTTCAGGCGTCGAAGACGCCAAGGCGCCTCGTGGACTCCCCTCGCCCGCGAAGTCGGGAGAGGGGTCGGGGGTGAGGGCGCTATAATCCCCTTATGCCCGACCCCCGCCTCGTCTCCTCCATCACTGCCTACTCCGGCCGCCTCTTCGATGTCACCCTCGATACGCTCGAGATGGATGGCGGCGTCACCGCCCGCCGCGAGATCATCAAGCACCCCGGCGCCGTCTGCATGGTCCCGGTGTTGCCGGATGGCAACCTCCTCTTCGTGACCCAGTACCGTCACGCCGCTGGCCGGCGCCTGCTCGAACTCCCGGCTGGAACGCTCGAATCCAATGAAGACCCGCAGGCCGCTGCCGTTCGCGAACTCCAGGAAGAGGTCGGCTACCGCCCCGGGCGTGTCGAGGCACTCGGCGGCTTCTACGTCGCTCCTGGCTACACCTCGGAGTACATCCACCTCTTCGTCTGTTCCGAGCTCTCCGAATCCTCGCTGGCCGCTGATGACGACGAAGATCTCGAAGTCGAAATCCTCACCCCGGATATGGCGCTCGGGGCGATCGAGACGGGTGCGATCGACGATGCCAAGTCGATTATCGGGATTCTCCGCTGGCAACGCTCCATCGAATCACGCAATCGATAGGTAACCTTCTATAGCTCTAATGAATGACACTGCATTGCTGGCCCCATAGTGCAGGTCTAGGATTCCTGTTGGGACGCCGGACAACCCTTTTGGGCGTTGTTCGTGATTCGCCTGGCAAGCGGAGCCGGGTCCGCCCCTAACCGTCTGTTTCTGGACACTTCGGGAGGGTGAGGATGCTCACAGGTTCTCGCGGCGCAAAACCGTTGCGCCAGCGCAGGGTGCGTCCCCGTTTCTGGCTGCTGGATTTCTACGGCTCGGCCATCGGCAAAAAGGCGGTCATGGCCGTCACCGGGATCATGCTGCTTGGCTTCGTCCTCGCACACATGCTCGGCAACCTGCACATGTACCAGTCGGCCGACAAGATGAACCACTACGGCGAGTATCTCCGCACTATCGGCGAGCCGATCCTGCCCCGCTCCGGTTTCCTCTGGATACTGCGTAGCAGCCTCATCCTCGCCTTCATTCTCCACATTCATTCCGCTGCAACGCTCACCATCATGAACCGCCAGTCGCGCGACATCGGTTACAAGGGGGGTCGCACCTACATCGCCGCCAACTACGCAGCCCGCACCATGCGCTGGAGCGGCGTCATCGTCGGCTTCTTCATCCTCTTCCACCTCATGGACCTCACCTGGGGTGGCCGCGTCGCAGCAACCGATAGCTTCACCCACGGGCAGCCCTACCAGAACCTGGTGGCCAGCTTCCAGCGCGAACCCGTGGCGATCATCTACATCATCGCCAACGTGCTACTCGGCATTCACATCTACCACGGCGCATGGAGCCTCTTCCAGTCGCTTGGCTGGGCGAACCCGCGCTTCAACCAGTGGCGGCGCACCTTCGCCATCGGTTTCGCTGCCGTCATCGTCATCGGCAACGTTTCATTCCCGATCGCCGTCATGACCGGGCTTGTGAGTTAGGAGGCCGCAATGACTTTGAATTCCAACATTCCCGAAGGGCCAATCGCCGAGAAGTGGACGAACCACAAGTTCGATACCAAGCTGGTCGCGCCCCAGAACCGGCGGAAGTTCGAGATCATCATCGTTGGCACCGGCCTCGCTGGCGGCGCAGCCGCCGCCACCCTCGGCGAGATGGGCTACAACGTCAAGGTCTTCTGCTTCCAGGACAGCCCTCGCCGCGCGCACTCCATCGCCGCCCAGGGTGGCATCAACGCCGCCAAGAACTACAAAAACGACGGCGATAGCGTCCACCGCCTTTTCTACGACACCGTAAAGGGCGGCGACTACCGCTCCCGCGAGGCGAACGTCCACCGCCTCTCCGAGATCAGTGTCCAGATCATCGACCAGTGCGTTTCCCAGGGCGTCCCCTTCGCCCGCGAATACGGTGGCCTCCTCGATAACCGTTCATTCGGTGGCGCCCAGGTGTCGCGCACCTTCTACGCTCGCGGCCAGACGGGCCAGCAGCTCCTGCTCGGCGCCTACCAGGCCCTCGAACGCCAGATCGACGCGGGCACGGTCAAGATGTACTCGCGCCACGAAATGCTCGATCTCGTCACCGAAAACGGCCGCGCCGTTGGCATCATTACGCGCGACCTCATCGATGGCACCATCGAACGCCATTCGGCCCATGCCGTCGTCCTTGCCAGTGGTGGCTATGGCAACGTCTTCTACCTCTCGACCAATGCGAAGGGTTCGAACGTCACCGCTGCCTGGCGCGCTCACAAGCACGGCGCCTACTTCGCCAACCCCTGCTACACCCAGATCCACCCCACCTGCATCCCCGTCAGTGGCGAATACCAGTCGAAGCTGACGCTGATGAGCGAATCGCTCCGCAACGACGGCCGCATCTGGGTGCCGAAGGATAAGAACGATACGCGCCCGCCCAACCAGATCCCGGCGGAGGAGCGCGATTACTACCTCGAGCGCATCTATCCCGCCTTCGCAAACCTCGTCCCGCGCGACGTTGCCTCACGTGCCGCGAAGCGCATGGTCGATGACGGCTTTGGCGTGGGTCCGCTCAAGAACGGCGTCTACCTCGACTTCAAGTCCGCCATCGACCGCCTCGGCCGCCACATCATCGAGGAGCGCTACGGCAACCTCTTCGACATGTACGCCAACATCTCCGGCGAAGACCCCTATACCCAGCCCATGCGCATCTACCCGGCGGTTCACTACACCATGGGTGGCCTCTGGGTGGATTACAACCTCATGTCCAACCTGCCGGGACTGTTCGTCCTCGGCGAAGCGAACTTCAGCGACCATGGCGCCAACCGCCTTGGCGCGAGCGCCCTCATGCAGGGTCTCGCCGATGGCTACTTCATCATCCCGACGACCATCGCCGGCGAACTCGCGAACCACCTTAACGAACCAGCCCCATCGACTGATTCGCCAGCTTTCGTCGAAGCAGAGAAAGGCGTGCGCGACCAGGTCAGCCGTCTTCTCAGCATCAACGGGACACGTTCCGTCGATTCGTTTCACCGCGAACTCGGAAACATCCTCTGGGACTACTGTGGAATGGCCCGAAACAAGGCTGGCCTCGAAACCGCCCTTCAGAAGATCGCCGCACTGCGTGAGCAATTCTGGTCCGACCTCCGCGTTCTCGGCGATGGAGACTCATTCAACCAGTCGCTCGAAAAAGCGGGCCGGGTCGCCGATTTCATCGATCTCGGCCAGTTGATGTGCCAGGACGCGCTCCACCGCGAGGAGTCCTGCGGCGGGCACTTCCGCGAAGAACACCAGACGCCCGAAGGCGAAGCGAAACGTGATGACGACAACTTCGCCTACGTCGCAGCGTGGGAATTCACCGGCCCGGGCAAGCCAGCCAACCTCCACAAGGAAGATCTCACGTTCGACAACGTCCACCTTGCCCAACGGAGCTACAAATGAGCCTCAATCTCCTCCTCAAAATCTGGCGCCAGGCCGGACCCAAAGACGAAGGCCGCTTCGAGACTTACACGCCCAGCGACATCAGCGAGGATATGTCGTTCCTCGAAATGCTCGACGTCATCAACGAGGGCCTTATTGCCGAAGGCAAAGAGCCAATCGCCTTCGATAACGACTGCCGCGAGGGCATTTGCGGTTCCTGCGGCGTCGTGATCGACGGTATTCCCCATGGCCCCAAAAAGGTGACCACTACCTGCCAGCTGCATATGCGGAACTTCAAGAGTGGTGACACCATCACCGTCGAGCCGTGGCGCGCCACTTCGTTCCCGGTGATCAAAGACCTGGTCGTTGATCGCTCAGCGTTCGACAAGATTATCCAGGCCGGTGGATATATCTCCGCCCCAACCGGCGCAGCCCGCGATGGCAACGAGATTCTCGTCCCGAAAGCCACCGCCGATATCGCCTTCGAAGCCGCAGCCTGCATCGGCTGTGGCGCCTGTGTCGCTGCCTGCCCCAATGGTGCAGCCCAGTTGTTCACCGCGGCGAAGCTCGCCCACCTCAACCTCCTCCCCCAGGGCCAGCCGGAACGCTGGAGCCGCACCGTCGCGATGGTCGACACAATGGAAGAATACTTCGGCAGTTGTACCAACTACGCCGAATGCGAGGCCGCCTGCCCCAAGGGCATCAGTATCGACTTCATCGCCAAGATGAACCGTGACTACCTCAAGTCCAAGTTCAAAGACCGTCGAAACACCACGAACCTCGACACAACCGAAGCGGGATAGAACCCGGCGCGGACACACCGCGCCGCGCTTAATGTTACCGGGAGGAGGCTGATCCGCCTCCTCCGTTCGAACGAGGGCCGGCCTTGTGCCCCGCCTTAGTCCGCGACCTTGCCGTTCGGGCTCGCCGCGGCGACCTGGCTCGGCCGTTCGAGGACTTCGTCGATCAGGCCGTATTCCTTCGCCCCCCGGGGGTCCAGGTAGAAGTCGCGGTCGGTGTCGTGCTCGATCCGGTCCATCGGCTGGCCGGTCGTCTCCTGGATGATGTTTCGCAGGATCTTCTGGAGCCTCAGCGTCTCTTTCGCCTGGATCTCGATGTCCCGTGCCTGCCCCTGCGCCCCGCCCAATACCTGGTGCAGGTGAATGGTCGAGTTCGGCAGCGAGTAACGCTTACCTTTTTGGCCCGCGGTCAACATGATGGTGCCCATGCTGGCGGCCATGCCCATGCAGAGCGTCGCCACATCCGGCCGGATCAACTTCATCGTGTCGAGGATCGCCAGCCCGGCGGTGACGCTCCCTCCCGGGCTGTTGATGTAGAGCATGATGTCCTTCTCGTCGTCTTCACGCGCGAGGTAGAGCAATTGGGCGATGATCACGTTTGCAACCATCGCGTCGATCGGCGTGCCGAGAAACACAATCCGTTCCTTCAGGAGCAGCGAATAGATGTCGTAGCCGCGTTCGCGCCGCCCATCCGATTCGATAACCATCGGCATGATGGCGGAAGGCCGCACCAGTTCGGCATCGGGCCGCTTCCCCGAAATAATCTCCCCAATGAGTTCGTAACTGCTTGTCACTGTGGCCTCCTCGTCGCCGTTCGGGCTGTCCCTCCAGTGTGACGTGTGGCGACCCAAAGAGGAAAGGCCAGTTCTCCCTGCTCGTTTGGTTAGCTCACTGGCTGAATACCGGGATTCCCCGTACAACGGGTGCATGAGATCACTCGCTGCTGCTGTGCGCCACTATCCGCTTGTTGCGCTGACCTTGTTGGTAGGGCTGGTTGCCCTGGCGCTCAACTGGTCTGCGGCATCCGCCCCTGTCCCGTGGATATTGGCGCTCTTCTCACTGGCGGTTGCCGCGCGCGAGGTAGTCTCGATGGTCCGGCGGCTTCTCCGTCGAGAGTTTGGCCTCGATGTCCTGGCGGTAATCGCGATCATCGCCACGCTCGCCGTCGAGGAGTACTGGGCGAGCATCGTCATCGTGTTGATGCTCACCGGGGGCGAAGCGCTCGAAGATTTCGCGGCCGGTCGCGCCCAGCGTGAACTGAAGGCGCTACTGCGGCGCGTGCCCCAGATTGCCCATCGTTTCGTGGAGTCTGGCGAACTGGTCGATGTGCCGGTTACCGCGGTCGTCGTCGGCGATCGTCTCGTCGTTCGGCCTTCTGAGATTGTTCCGGTCGATGCCGTCCTCGTTTCGGCTTCAACCTCGGTTGATGAATCGTCGCTTACGGGTGAGAGCATGCCGGTTGAAAAAGTCGCTGGCGACCGCTTGCTCAGTGGTTCTGTCAACGGGCCGGATGCGGTCACCGTCACAGCCGCCGCGCGTGCCTCGGACAGCCAGTACCAGAAGATTGTGCAACTCGTCAGCGAAGCATCTGCGAGTAAAGCACCGCTCATGCGGCTCGCAGACCGCTATGCAACGCCGTTCACGCTTGTCGCCGTCAGCCTTGCCGCGATCGCATGGTGGCTCTCGGGTGACCCCACGCGATTCGCTGAAGTCCTGGTGGTCGCAACGCCGTGCCCCCTTCTGATCGCCGCGCCGGTTGCCTTCATGGCAGGCATGTCGAGCGCCTCCGCCCACGGCGTGGTGGTGAAGAACGCCGGCACGCTCGAGGTGCTCGCCCGTGCGAAAACCGTCGTCTTCGACAAAACCGGCACGCTCACCAAAGGAACTCCCGAAGTCGCCGGCATTCGACCCGAGGGCGAACGAAGCGAAGAAGCACTGCTCACACTGGTTGCCGCCGTCGAGCAGTACTCCTCCCACGTTCTTGCTGCCTCGCTCGTCAACGAAGCGCAGCGTCGCGGCTACAGCCTCCCCGCAGTCGCGGACGCGCGCGAGGTCGCCACTCACGGAGTTACCGCTCGCGTCGGCTCCGAAATCGTCACCGTGGGCAAACCTGCTTTTGTTGCCGAGCAGGCCCCAGGCCTCACCGAGCTTGAGTTGGCGAGCGGCGAGGCAGCCGTCTACGTCGCGGTCGATGGTCAGTTCGCTGGCGCTATCGTGCTGCGTGATGAGGTGCGGGCCGAAGCACCAAGGATGCTGAACGATCTCAGGGCCCTGGGCATCGAGAAGACGCTCATGGTCACGGGCGATGTGGAACAGACGGCGCGGAAGGTCGCCGGCGAATTGCACCTGAGCGAGGTCTACGCCGAGTGCCTCCCTGAAGACAAAGTGCGCATCGTCCACTCAATCACCCCTAAGCCGGTCGTGATGGTCGGCGACGGCGTCAACGATGCTCCTGTGCTGGCCGCCGCCGATGTGGGCATTGCAATGGGGGCCAAAGGCTCCACCGCGGCCAGCGAATCTGCCGACATCGTGATCCTGGTCGACGATCTCTACCGCGTCGTCGATGCGGTGTCGGTCAGCCAGCGCACCGTCAATATTGCGCTCCAGAGCATCTGGATTGGGATCGCCATCAGCGTCGGTCTCATGCTTGTTGCGATGACTGGGGCTCTCCCCGCCATCGTCGGTGCAGGCCTGCAAGAAGTCGTGGATCTGGTGACGATCGTTAACTCACTCCGCGCACTGAACCTCGGACGTAAGGCCAGCCACCACCCGGCGGTATTGCGCCAGGCCGGCCTGCCCGCCGCACCGTAGATGTTGCGGTTGCCCTGCCCGACTCCTCTACCCCTGTCCGGAGGGCTCTTGGCAGAAGGATGCTCAACCACGTTCGGTCGACCGCGAAGGTAAAGGTGCATCCACAGGGTCGTAAGAATTCCCGCGCTACTCGGTCTTACCCCCAACAAGAGCACGGGAGCAACCGAAATGACCTCGAACAACATCGTCCGCAAGACCGCAATCGCCGGGTTCGCCGCCATCACCATCACCGCCGGTAGCCTGGTTAACATCGGACATTCGTACGCAAAGGAATCAGGTGAAAAGGGCGGAACGGAAGACATCAACATCGGCGTCGGCGAACTCCAGGAATGCACCATCTCCAAGAGCATGGATTCCGCCACGCCCAAACTCGCCCAGTACGCGATCAACGGCAACTCCGCCCTCGCCCACGACCGCCTCGGAAACTTCGAAATCCAGCACGCGACTTCGGACCTGCAGTGAATCCCAGGCGTTTTTTTACTGAGCAGCGACACGTATATGCCGCCGCCTATCCAGTTAACTCGCCCTCAAGCACACTGGAACTATGACATCCCGCCGTCCTGATGTACGAAACATCGCCATTATTGCTCACGTCGACCACGGCAAGACCACCCTCGTCGACGCCCTTCTCAAACAGTCCAACGTTTTTCGCGAGAACGAGACCGTCGGCTCGCTGATCCTTGATTCCAACCCTCTCGAACGCGAGAAGGGCATCACCATCATGGCCAAGAACGCCGCCGTCGATTACAAGGGCGTCCGCATCAACATCATCGACACCCCCGGTCACGCCGATTTCGGCGGCGAAGTCGAACGCGTCCTCAACATGGCCGATGGCTGCCTCCTCCTCATCGACTCGGTCGAAGGCCCCATGCCCCAGACCAAGTTCGTCCTCCGCAAGGCACTCGAAATCGGCCTCCACGCCATCGTCGTGGTGAATAAGATCGACCGCCCGAACGCGCGCATCAAAGAGGTCATCGAAGAGACCCACGACCTCTTCCTCGATCTCGCGACCGAAGACCACCAGCTCGATTTCCCCACCCTCTACGCCAACGCCCGCGACGGCTACGCCGACGTCACGCCGGACATAACCAGCGGCTCCATGCAGCCGGTGTTCGAAGCAATCGTCGAGCACGTCCCCGGCCCTGAAATCAATGAAGACGCTCCCTTCCGCATGCTCGCGACCACGCTGATGTACGACAGCTACCGCGGCCGCATCGCCGTTGGGCGCATCACCGATGGTTCCGTGAAGGCCGGCGAACAGGTCATTCGCCACAACCACGACGGCGAAACCAGCACCCACAAGGTCGCGCAACTCTTCGGCTTCACCGGCCTCGGCCGCGTCGAACTCCAGGAGGCCCGCGCCGGCGACATCATCGCCCTCACAGGCATCAGCGATATCCTCATCGGCGAAACCATCTCGCATCCGTCCGTCACCGAGCCGCTCCCGGTCATCACGATCGAAGAGCCCGCGATGAAGATGACCTTCCGCGTGAACGATTCACCCTTCGCGGGCCGCGAGGGCCAGTTCGTTACCAGCCGCCAGCTACGCGAACGCCTCTTCCGCGAAGTCGAAACAAATGTCGCCCTCAAGGTCGAAGACGGCGAATCGGCCGAGCAGTTCGTCGTCAGCGGACGCGGCGAACTTCACCTGGCCATCCTCGTCGAAACGATGCGGCGCGAAGGCTACGAATTCGCGGTCACCCGCCCCGAAGTCATCCTCCACAACGGCCCCGGCGGCAAGGAAGAGCCGTTCGAGCGCCTCTACGTCGAAGCGCCCGATTCGACCACCGGCTTCCTCATCGAAACCCTCTCCGGCCGCAAAGCCCAGATGGTCGGCATGCACTCCGACCACAACGGCAACGTCCGCCTCGATTTCGAAGTCCCCACTCGCGGCCTCATCGGCTTCCGCGACTCCTTTATCTCCGGCACCGGTGGCGAAGGCATCATGAACACCGAATACCTCGGCTACCGCCCCTGGGCTGGCGAAATCACCCGCCACCGCAATGGCGCGCTCGTCGCCTCCGAGACCGGCTCAGCCCTCGCCTTCGGCATCGCCAACGCCCAGGAGCGCGGGATGATGTTCATCTCGCCGGGCGAAGAGGTGTACGGCGGCATGGTTGTCGGCCTGCACGCCAAGGACACCGACCTCGACGTCAACGTCT
>JBATAT010000495.1:0-12683 GCA_049662005.1 Tepidiformaceae bacterium | reverse complement strand
TCGAACCATCCCTGGTTCACCTCCAGCACGTAGCGATAGGGCTGGGCTGGCGTGAACACCGTCTCGTCCAGTGGCGTCGCCTGCCGAACTTCGAGCACCTCGCCCGCTGCCGAAATGTAGGCGATGTCCAGCGGCAGGTAGGTGTCCTTCATCCAGAACCCGACTTGCCCATCTCGCGGGAACAGGAAGAGCATCCCGGCGTCTTCGGCCATCTCCTGTCGCAACATCAACCCCTGCTGCCGTTCCCGGAATGTTGCCGCGACCTCAACGGAGACCGTTGCCTGCGAATCGCCCTGGGTGAGTGTGACGTCGAATCGCGCGTCCGGGTCGTCGTCGCCACCGCACGCGCTCGCGCCCAGCATGAGTACCACGAACGCGAGGCCCAGCGCGGCGAATCTCACAGGCTCACCACCACGACAATTCCGAGCACGCAGATCACCGTGCCCGCGCCGATTCTGCGCGTCAATTTCTCACCGAGGAACACGATCGAAAGGGGCAGCGCCATCAGCGGTGAGGTGGCCGAAAGGACAGCGGCCTGGGCGGCGCCCGCTTCGAGTACCGAATACACGTAAAGCAGGCTGCCGAACCCTGTACCGATCATTCCTGCCCCAAGGATGGCCCACAGGTGGTTTCGGTTGAGGAACGGCGCGACCAGGTTGTGCCGTTGCGTCGCCATGGCGAAGCCGATCAGGGCCGTAGCTCCAGCAGGTGTCCGGATCGCGCCCGCTGCAATCGCTTCGAGGCCCTTGCCCGAATCGGCCAGCCAGAGCGAGGCAGCTGCCCAGAGCACCCCGACCGCCAGCAACATCCCGTAGCCGAGGGCGTCCGGCGGCGGGAATGCGGCCGGGGCACGTATCTCGGCCATGGTCGCCATCGCCGGTTCGGCGGGTACCGGAGGGGTCGCGGTCAAACGCTTTCCCTTGCCGGGGATGACCAGCAGGTAGACGCCAGCACCGATGAGCAGCGCGCCAGCCGGCAGCCCCCAGGTGAAGTCCTCCCCTAAGACCACCACCCCACCGATCACCGTGAGCGTGATGAAGAGTGCCATCGTGATAGGGAAGGTGCGCTGCATTCCCACTCGCTTCAGCGCCACGATGTAGATGGTGTCGCCGAAGCCATAGCCGATGAATCCGCTCAGGATGACACCAGCGATGCTAGCGCCCGATGCGTCCGCGAGACTGCTCGCCTGCCCGCTCACGGCCAGCATCGCCAGCACGACCACGCTCCCGAAGGCGAGCCGCAAGCCACTGAGCACAACAGGCGATACGCGGGTCGAAAGCGAAGTGAGGGCCACGCTCGTGCAGGCCCAGATCATGGCGGCGGCGAGTGCCGCGAGCTGTCCACTTCCCACTGCCCGAATCCTACGCGGGCGGGCAGCTTAGGGCTTTCGCCGGTCCCGGTGTGCGTCTCCGAAAACCGCCGCCAGTGGCCCGGCGGGCACACTTACCAGCAATGCCCGTGGATCCACGCGGAAGGTCATCGGCGTTTCGCCGGTGTAGTCGCCATCGAGTTGCACCGGTAGCCCCGCCGAACTGACCCGAACCTCTGCCACCCGCCGCTGGATGAGCCGGTCATCCTCCCGCATGCCGGTCGCCACCTTGCCCGCAAGCCGGGCCGTTTCGGTGACTCCCCGGGGGCACATCGCGACCACATCGAGCAGGCCGTCATCGATGGTTGCGTCCGGCGTTAGTTCTACCTTTCCGCCGTAGAGGCGCGAATTGCTCAGCACCATCCAGGCGAGCGGTTCTTCGAAATCCTCGCTCCCGGCCATCCAGCGGGTCCGCGTGGTTCGCAGCCGTGGCGCCATTACCGCCGCCTGGACCATGTAGGCGATATCGCCGGTCGCCTTTTTCAGCTTTGGCGAGACCTGGCTGGCAATGGCTGCATCCCACCCAACCCCGGCCATCAGGAGGAAGCAGGCATCACCGGCCATGCCGAGGTCCATGTGGACGCTCTGCCCACCGAGGTGCGCATCCACTGATGCACGCAGACCGCGTGGAATGCCCGCTTCTTTCGCCCAGATGTTCACCGTCCCTGCGGGCACCGCCGCCAGCGCGGTGCCGGATTGGGCCAGCCCCAGGGCTGCATCCCGCATCGAGCCATCGCCACCGACGACGAAGAGCAGGTCGTCGGTGCGTTCGGCCGAAAGCCGGGCCTGGCGCGTCGCTTCAGCACCCGAATCGGGGACAACCAGAACCGCCTCACACCGCTGTCTCGCGAGGTACCGGATGAGCTTCGAACCATCGAACGAATCTGGCACACCCCGAGCCGTGGGATTCACGATCACCGTCGCACGCAGGGTCACAGTTGGCGGGCCTCCGTTCCCTACGTAGCATAAGGCCCACATCTCAGTCTCCGGAGTCCCTCTTGCTCTCTGTGAAGCGTGTCGATCACATCAGCATGGCTGCGCCCGCATGGCAGCCCCAGGCCGAAAAGCTCGAAAAGCTGCTTGGCTTCAAGCTCCTCCACAGCTTCGGCGCCAATTCCGCGTCCGATTTCGATGGTTCGGTCTCCCAGGTTCGGAACACCGGCATCGAATTCGAAGTCATCTGCCCCAGTGGTCCCGAGAGCTTCGTCCAGAAGTACCTCGATCAGAACGGCGGCGGCGGCCTTCATCAGATCACCGTCGAAGTTGAAGACATCCACGAAGCGGCGGCTGAACTCGAACGTCTCGGCATGCAGCCCTTCGGTGGCATCCAGGACGACGGCCTCTGGCACCTCACGTATATCCACCCGCGGGATAGTGGTGGCATCCTCTGGCAGCTCTTCGTCGCCCACCGCGAGCCGCCCGAAGTCGACCGCAATGCCGGTGGTGGCGCGGTGAACCTCCAGCGCGTCGACCACGTTTCGATGGCCGTCCCGGACCTGGAGAAGCAGATTGCCTGGCAGCAGCGCGTCTTCGGCGGCGAAGTCGAAGGCCGCTGGGAAGAAAAACACCTCGGCTACCACGGCGCGATCATGACGCTCCCCGGGAGCCTCCTGAAATTCGAGATGATCCAGCCATCGCGGCCGGACAGCTTCGTCCAGAAGTTCATCGATGCGAAGCGCCCCGGTATGCACCACATCTGCTGCGAAGTCGCGTCAGTCGAAGAAGCCTGCGCCGGCCTCCGCGCGAACGGCATCGAACCCTTCGGCGGCATCATCGAAAGCACCTGGAAAAGGCACACCTTCCTCCATCCGAAAGATAGCGGTGGCGTCCTCTTCCAGCTCTTCGAGGAGCCGAAATAGCCGCGCCCTCCGTTTTCGGGTGGGCAAACAAGTGCGGGCCGAAATTGGCAAGGCCGTCAGCCACCCCCCATCCCGGCCACCCGCCCGTTTCGGTATACTCGCCCTGTGACTACTCTCGATGCGAACTCCCAGCCGGGTGGAACCGACGGCTACCTGACTATTCACGGCCTTCGCCACCACTATCTCCGCTGGGGTGACGTCTCCAACGATCCGGTGGTCTTTCTTCACGGCCTGATGAACACGGGCCGCTACTGGGAACACATCGCCCAGCGATTCCAGGATCGCTATTCCGTCTATGCCCCCGACCTTCGCGGGCACGGCGAAAGTGAGCACGCGCCCGGCGGCTACCTCGTCTGGGCCTTCGCGATGGACCTTCGCGGCTTCATCGAAGAGATGGATTTCGAAGCGTTCGATCTGGTCGCGCACAGCATCGGCAGCCGCGTAGCCATGTCCTACGCCCGCGATCACAGTCACCGGATCAAGCACCTCGTCCTCGCCGATATGGGTCCGGAGATGGCTGAACAGGGCGCGCGCGGCATTCGCCGCAGTACAGGCGATGCCCAGAAGGCGGCCGGGTTCGCGACCGAAGCCGAAGCGCTCGAACATTTCGCCGCGCTCTACCCGGGCCAGAACGAAGACTTCCTGCGCCGCCAGATCGGCGCGGCCCTGGAGCTCGACGAAAAGAGTGGCAGCCTCGTCTTCCGCTTCGACCCCTCGATCCACCAGGCCACCGGCCGTGGCGCGATCGCCGAGATCCCCTACCTCTGGGAGAGCCTCGAGCACATCACCTGCCCAACGCTCGTCATCCGCGCCGAGAAGAGCAAGGTGCTCTCGCGCGAGATCGTCGAGCAGATGGTCGAACGGCTGCCCAACGCCCGCTTCGTCGAGATCGCGGACGCCGGGCACCAGGTGCCGCTGCACCAGCCCGATGCCTTCAGCGCCGCCGTCCGCGATTTCCTCGCGGAGTGACCCGCGGTCAGGGCGATTGCGTGAGCCCGATCGGGTTGCCATCCCAGTCTTTCAGCGAAGCGACGAGCTTGCCGCCGCCCACGTCTCGCACGCCCTCGATGATGCTGGCCCCATCGCCAACCAGCTCCTCCACCGTTGCCCGGATGTCGGCGACTTCCCAGAAGGGAAGTGGGCCGCCTACACCTTTCTTGTGGCCGTTTGGGTCGAGCCCTACTTCCTGCCCTTCCACCCGAAAGCCGACGTAATATGGTGAGTCGGCGTACGGCTCGGTGCCCATAAGCTTGGCGAACAGCTTCGTCGAGCGGGCGAGGTCCTTCACTGGGAAAACGACGTGATTGATTGCTTTCGACACGATGAACATCCTTTCCTTCGTCACATCGGCCCGTTCCGGGCCGTCAAACGGTTGACGGATCTCGGAGGAAGGATGTGACAGATGGCCGATGCTGAACTCCTGGCCGCGCGAATCGAACAGCTTCGGCCCCACCTTCGATCGGTCGCCTACCGTCTGTTGGGAACTTCGGTTGATGCCGAGGACGCAGTCCAGGAGGCGTGGCTCCGAGCCAGCCGGGTCGATTCCAGCAACGTCGAAAATCTCAGTGGTTGGCTGACGACCGTTGTCGCACGTGTCTCGCTGGACATGCTCCGGCGCCGCAAGTCGCGCCGTGAAACGAGCTTCGAAGAGGCGCCGCCGGAAGTTATGGATTCCAGCAGCCTGGGCGTGGATCCCGAAGACGAGGTTATCGTTGCCGATTCGGTGGGTGAGGCGATCCTGGTGGTTCTCGAAACGCTTACCCCTGCCGAGCGGGTGGCGTTCGTCCTGCACGACATGTTCGGCGTGTCGTTCGAAGAAATCGGCCGGATTATCGATCGTTCTCCCGCGGCCGCTCGCCAGGTCGCCAGCCGCTCGCGCCGTCGGGTCCGCGCCGCCCATAGCCCGTCATCCGACCGCTCCCGGCACAGCCTGGTCGTCGAGGCGTTCTTCGCTGCCTCACGCGAAGGGAACCTCCAGGCACTCATCGCGCTCCTCCATCCCGGCGCCATACTCCAGGCTGATGCCGCCGCCGCCGCACTCGGCGCCGAGAAGTTGATCCAGGGCCAGGAGGCTGTCGCCGCGAACTTCTCGGGGAGGGCGCGTGCAGCGATCCTCGCGACTGTTGATGGCGAGCCCGGCGCAGTCTGGCAGGCGGGCGGAAAGCCTCGCGTTGTCTTCGGCTTCACTGTTGAGGGCGACACGATCACCCGGATCGACCTGATCGCGGACCCGGTTCGACTCTCAGAGATGGAAATCATCCCCCTCGTCGCACGCCGCTAACGCCGCAACCAGGCGATGTGCGCGCTCTCCTCGAGCGCCGTGATCCAGTGCAGTGCCTCCCACAACGTCTGGCCCCGTGCATAAGCGCCATGCCCCTGCAGGACCGCCACCAGGCGTGATTGCAACGCCGCGGCGAGCAGCGCATCCTGGTTCGGCCCCTGGGGGATGACGGGTACATCCTGGAGGAAGTGCTGGCCCTCGAAATCGGGCGGCACGAACAGGTTGGTCTCGAACGTCATCGCAATCGCGTGATGGGGATGCGCGTGGACCACCGCGAGCGCACCACCCACCGCATAGATCGCGGAATGCAGCAGCGTGTCGCTCGAAGGCGCCGGCCCCGTCGAAGTCCCATCCGGAAGCACGAACGAGATATGCCGTTCGCGAAGGCGCCCGAGCATCGTCCCCGTCCCCGTGATCCACATTTCGTGCCCCGCACGCACGGAGAGGTTTCCACCATGGCTGGAAACGAGCCCCAGCGAATACAGGTCCTGCCCCACCTCGGTGAACGTTGACATCAGTTCCGGCGAAATCATGCTCATGGCTCCCCTCTCCCAGCGAAGTCGGGAGAAGGGTCGGGGGTGAGGGCAGGGGGTCGCGAGCTAGCGATCATCTCCAAAATCCAAAATCCCGAATCCAAAATCAGTTCACCGTCCTCCCCCATCTACCTCAATCCGCTGGCCGGTGATATAGAAGCCCTTGTCGCTCACGAGGAATGCGACGGCGTTGGCGATGTCCTCCGGCTGGCAAACGCGCCCGAATGGCGAGACCGCGTCGATCTCGCGCATGTCCTTGATCCCCTGGGTGGCTCTCGCCAGCCGCGTGCCCATCTCGGTTTCGGTGAGCCCCGGGGCCACGATGTTCACGCGCACATTGTTGCGGCGTTCTTCCTTTGCGAGGGTCATCGCGAGCGCTTCCATAGCCGCCTTGCCCATGTTGTATGGCGCCCCATTCGGGCCTAACCCTCGAGCCGCCACGCTGGAGATCATGATGATGTCACCGCGTGGCCGCGTACGCATGCTCGGCAGCGCGAGCTTCGAAAGGTAGTGCGACCCGAACGCGTGCGTGCGGACGACGCGCTCCATCTCGGCCGGATCCGTATCCGCGACACTCTGCCCGCGGCTGGCGATCCCCGCGTTGTTCACGAGAACATCGATGGCGCCGAAGTCGGCGACCACCTGGTCGACCATCGCCTTGTCCTGTTCCCAGTCCTCGACCGAGGCGCAGTATGCTCTCGCCTTCGCGCCAAGCTTTTCGATTTCGGCGACGGTTGCCCGGGCCGCTTCTTCGTCGCGGCGGTAGTTCACGGCGATGCTCGCGCCTTGAGCGGCCAGCGCGAGCGAGATCGCCCGGCCAATTCCTCGGCCCCCGCCTGTGACGAGGGCGACACGTCCTTCGAGTGACATGGAGTACTCCTTGCGTTGGGTGTGGGGGCGATTCTACCGGGCAAAGCAAAAAGGCCGCATTCGCGGCCTTTCTGTGGAATTTCGTGCGTGGGTTGCCGGTCTCTAGACGCGCATGCTGCGCAGGCGCGCGATTCGCTCTTCCAGCGGCGGGTGGGTGCTGAAGAGCTTGCTCATGCCGCCGCTCCGCATGGAGAACGGCTTCACGATGTAGAGCGCTGAGACGGCTTGCTGGGCAGGCGTTTCCTTCATCGGGCGTATTTCGACGCCTCGCTGAAGCTTTTCGAGCGCGCTCGCGAGCGCTTCTGGATCCCGAGTGACCTCCGCGCCGGTCTTGTCGGCTGCGTATTCCCGTTGCCGGCTGATCCCGAGCTGCAGTAGCGACGCCGCAATCGGTGCGACCAGGATGATCCCGATCGTGACGATTGGGTTCTGGTCACGCCTGCTGCCACCGAAGATGCTCGACCACATCAGCACCTGGGCGATCATCGAAATCGCGCCGGCCACTGTTGCGACGATCGAACTGGTGAGGATGTCGCGGTTTTTGACGTGGCCCATTTCGTGGCCAAGTACTCCCCGTAACTCGCGGTCGCTGAGGAGTCGCTGGATTCCCGTGGTGACGGCAACGACGCCGTGCTGTGGGTTGCGGCCAGTGGCGAACGCATTCGGTGAATCGTTCTGGACGATGTAGACGCGCGGCATCGGCATCTTCGAAAGTTCCGCCACCTCACGCACGATGGCGAAGAGCTTGGGATCGTCGGATTCGCTGATCTCTTTCGCGCCCGCCATCTTCAGCGCAACCTTGTCGCTGAACCAGTAGGCGGCGAAGTTCATCACCCCGGCGAAAACCAAGAAGATAACGAGCCCGCTGGGGCCGCCAATGAGGCCACCGATCGCCACCAACAGGCCCGTCAGGGTCGCAAGCAGGACAGTGGTTTTCACAAAGTTCATGTTCGAGAGTTGGATAACCTCCTTGTTCAGTATACCTGAGTGGAGGGTTCTCAAATGGGTAAGGATTCGTCCCGCTTTCGAACGATCGGCTCGCGCTCAGGGCTGGTCTTCCGGGTGCTGCGCCGCCCGCCGTATTGCGAACGTCGCTGCCTCCACCCGGCGCGTGAGGCCCAGCTTCCCGAGGATGTCGCTTACGTGGTGCTTCACGGTCCGTTCGCTGAGGAACAGCTGCTCGCCGATCTCCCGGTTCGTCTGCCCATCAGCCACCAGTTCCAGGATCTTCTGTTCCCGGTCGGTGAGTGATTGGGCCAGCCGGTCTTCTTCGCTGACCACGTTGCCCCGCCGGATCTGTTCGATCACGGTCGCAGACGAGGTTGGGTCCAATGTCTTACCGCCCGCCGCCACGGTACGCATCGCGTCGATCAGGTCGGAGGTATTCACCTCTTTGAGCATGAAGCCGCTTGCTCCAGCCACGATCGCCGCCATGACTGCCTTCTCGTCGGCGTACGAAGTAAGCATCAGCACGTTCGCGCCGGGCATGGCGGCCCGAATTTCGCGGCACGCTTCGATCCCGGTGAGCTTGGGCATACGCACATCGAGCACAATCAAGTCCGGCTGTTCCTTGATTGCGATGCGAACGGCCTCTTCACCGTCCCGGGCTTCGGCAACCACGTTGAATTCGGGGTGCGCCTTCAACACGGATTTCAATCCCTGGCGGACGATGTCGTGATCATCCGCCAGCAGTACCCGGTAGGTTTCAGTCACTCGGTCTCCTCCGTGGACTCCATGCGCGGGATCGAAACGCGAACGGTGGCGCCCATGCCCGGGATCCCGATCAAGGTTAGCTCGGCGCCGAGCCGTGCGGCCCGCGTCTGCATCGTGATCCGTCCGAGGCCCCGGCGAACGACCGCCTGGTCGAATCCTACGCCATTGTCCTGGACCGTTAGCACGGTCGCGTCTTCGAGTTGGCGAAGGTCAACTGCGATTTTCGTCGCCGCGCCATGGCGGACAGCGTTGCTCAGCGCCTCGCGGGCGATGTAGAGCAGGTCCTCCGCGCCCCGGCTGGAGAACTCCTGCAGGGCGGCCGCGGAAATGTTCACCACGGTTGCAATTGCGGGCGGTACGATTTGGCGGATGACGAATCCGAGGTCGCGGGTTAGTTCGGGCTCGGCCGCCGGTGACCCGGATTCGAGCATGGTGATGTACCCCCGGATGTCGCTGATCATCAGATTGATGCGCTGAACGACGGAGATGAACGCCTCCCGCGCCTCGGCGGGAAAATCTTCCCGGTGGGACAGCGAATCACACTCGAGGCCGATCGCATACAGCGTCTGGATGGTCCCGTCGTGAAGGTCGTGGGCAATCCGTTCGCGCTCTTCCAACAACGAAACGCGGCCGGTTCGTTCGCGCGCGAGCCCGGCGGCGAGGCTGACGGCGGCCTGCAGGGCGAGCACCGCCGCGGCCGCCTCATCCGTCTCGGTGAATGGTTCGTTTCCCTGTATCCGGGTCATGTACAGCGAGCCGATGCTTCGACCACCGGCCCGTATCGGCACGCCGAGGAAGGCGCGCATGTCCGGGTGGCCGTCGGGCCAGCCGGAGAACTCCGGGCTCGCCTGGAGGTCGGCAAGCCGCAAGGGCCGTTCGCGCTGGGCAAGATCGCCAAGAAGCCCCCGCCCTCGCGGGGGATCACCCAGCCGTCGCGCGTCATCTTCCGAGATGCCGGTGTAAATAAATCGCGTCAGGATCCCGGATTCGTCGAACGTGGAGATGGCGGCGAAATCGGCCGAAGTCACTTCCTGGGCGCGATAAGCGAGGCGCTGCAGTGTCTCTGAAAGGTCACCACTGCTGGCCAGGAGTTCGCTCGTGATCGCCATTTCGGCCAGATCAGAGACGATCCTCGCCCCCGAGGATTCATCTACCTTCGATTCCATCCTTCCCATCGTAAGATCGTTTCGCCTTTGGCGGGATGTTCCCGCATGGCCAGCGAGTCCTTCCCCTTCGGACGTGCCCGCCTTCCCTTCTCGATGGCAGACTCCCCACGTGGAAGCAGCGTCGATCGTCGTTGCCATTGGTGATCACTCGTTGGCGCGCGTGCTCACACTCTGGCTGAGCAGTGCCCTGCAGCACCGCTGCGTCCGCACTGGCGGCCTGCATACGGTGGCCGATCTCGATACGATCCTGGTCACTCCCGCGGATTGCGAACCGGCCGAAGTCGCGGAGATTGTTGCTCGTGGCACCCGCGTCGTCGTGCTTGCGCCCGTTGGCCGATCAGAAGAGGCATCGCGGTACCAGCGCGCTGGGGCCAGCTATATCGAGATGACTGTCGACAACACCACGCTGCTCAGTGCGCTCGAACTTCCAGCTGATCAGTACGCGATCGAGGTGCGAGCCGATTCGAGCCAGCACGAATCGCCAAAGCGCTCCGCCTGATACAGCCACCACTCCGCGCCCCACAGGTAAATGCGGTCCGCGCCGGACTTCCGCGCGTAGGTAACGTTCTCCTTGAACGATCGTGGCGAAAGATTCGGCGAAGGCTCTTCCGGCGAAATCAGCCGGGCATCGTCATCGGTCCACGGCTCGCCCTGCAATTCAGTCACCCAGAACTGCTTGCCAGCTCGATGCGCCTCGCGCGCCTGGTAGGCGTAGTTTGGCATCAGCGGGCCAAGCTCCATGATGTTGACCACTGCCCGGAGGCCGAGCACGTTCACGTTCCGGCGGGGATAGATGCTCTGGCCGAGGACATCGCCATCGGCGAGGGCGTTGTGCCAGCGCTGATCCATCACGAAGTGCTGCGCATGGTTGATCATCACCGGGCGACCGAGCCGATCATTCGCACGGATGGTCGCCACGACCGCGTCGACGTATTCGCGGCTCAACGAATAGCCGTCGCTCCGGTGTGACGCGATGTAGGGCTCGTTCTCGGCCCCCCATGAATCGATCACCGGGTTCGTCGCGTAGTGCTGAACCACCTCAGTGATCATCGCCAGCGCTCGCGCGCGCAGTTCCCGGGCATCGGAAATCACGGCGCCTTCCTCGAATGCCGTGCCCTCGAGGGCCCATGCCGGGATGTAGAACTCGGGATGGCGTTGGGCCTTCATCCCCACCGAGAGATTCACGGTCGCCCCGTGCGATTCCGCCGTGCCGAGCAGCGCATCGAGCACGTCGAAGTGGTATAACCCCTCGCGCGGTTCGATTTCATCCCAATGGGCCGAAAGCCGCACCAGCTTCGCCCCGGTCGCGTCGAGCAGCCGCCCCAGCACATCACCACACCACTCCGCCCGTCCAGGACGGTCATCGGACACGTAGCCGCCTTCGCCCAGCGCCGGGTCTTCGAGCAACAGGTACTCGGCCTGGTCGCAGCTGAAATTGATCCCGGCCGCGCTATCGGCTGGCGCTTCGCGATGCGTCCAACTCAGCCGCGCCATCAACCACACCTGGCCCACGAGCAGGCCCAGTGCCACCACCGCGCCACCAATGATGGAGCCGGCGATGACCCGACGGTGATTGGATGCCACGCGAGAACCGTACGAGCCGGTTGGCTAACAGCAACGGGTGGGCCGGCGTCGCGTCGTTCGCGCCCGCCAGGGACACCGGCCAATGGCGGTAGGAATTTTCGATTGACGATTTTCGATTGCCGGTTCGCGGTACTCGGCACTCGGCACTCGGCACTCGGCACTCGGCACTCGGCACTCGGCACCCGGTACTCGTCCCTCACCCACACATCCGCCGCACCACTTCGTACATCAGCTCGCAGCCCATGTTCAGGTTCTCTATCGTCAGGTGTTCGTTGTTGCCGTGGAAGCCGGCCGCTTCTTCGGGGCTGAGCAGGCAGGGGATGAAGCCGTACGCGGGAATGCCGCGATCCCGCAGGAATCGGTTGTCGGTCGCGCCGACGGTCATCGCAGGGACGACCACTGCATCTTCCATGGATTCCTTTATTACTGCGTTAATCGTCCAGAATAGCTCGGTGTCCCACTCGGCAGGCTTCGGCAGGCTGGTTGCCGCCACGCGGGTCAGTTCCACCTGGATGCGATCGTCGTCGATGTACTCTTCGACCTGCTTTCGCCACTCCTCGGGGTCCTGTCCAGGCAGCAATCGGCAATCGCAGAAGGCCGTGCTCTTCGCCGGGATCACGTTGATCTTGATGCCGCTCTTCAGCATCGTCACATTGAGCGTGTTCACGAAGCTCGCGTAGAGCGCGGGCGAACGCCGGATCTGGGCCTCGACCGCTTCCTTATCCGAAAGCGGGGGCATCATCCCGGCTTCCGCCAACCGTTCGAGGTAGGCGACCGTATCGGGCGTGTAGGTGATTCCCCGGTCCCAATCGTGCAGCTTGATAAGCGCCCGCATCAGGTGGATGGCCGAATTGTCCGCGTGCGGGCGGCTCCCGTGACCGGGCGCACCGACGGCGGTCAACTTCAGCCCGCCACCGCCGTACTTCTCGTTCGTTGCGACGTTGAAGAGCTTCGCCGGCTTCCCCGCGAACCGGTTCGTGCCCATGCCGCCTTCGCTCAGTTCGAACTCGACATCGACCACATCGGGCCGGTTTTCGCACAGCCACTGCATGCCGAGGGCGCTGCCGGCCTCCTCGTCGGGCACCGCGCAAAACACGATGTCGCGCTTGAGCCCTATGCCCTGCCGCTTCAGCGCGAGGAAGGCGATGAGCTGCATCACGCCCGTGCCCTTCATGTCCACTGCCCCGCGGCCGTAGACGTTGCCGTCCTTCACGACGCCCTCGAATGCGGGCATATCCCAGTAGTCTGCTTCCACCGGAACCACGTCGGTGTGGTTGCAGAGCATCAGCGCCCGCTTCGAACCATCGC
>JBATAT010000494.1:0-2278 GCA_049662005.1 Tepidiformaceae bacterium | reverse complement strand
CGCCTCATCCACCCACGCGCGCGGGCGGTCGAGAAAGAGAGCATGGCTGACCGTGCTGAACGGCTTCCAGATCGCCACCCAGACATCGCGCTCCGTGCCGAAGGGCTTGGCTTTCGCTTCGTTCTCGAGTTCGGTGGCATTCAGAAAGATGGCGATGAGCAGGGCGCCAACAATCACCGCGAGCACCCGCTGGGGACGAAACACTCCTCGCTGCTCTTCATCGGTGCCGGGTTCGAACGTCGCCATTGGGTATCTTCGTAACCTCAGAACTGGAAGTAGATGAACGGTGCAATGCCCTCGGGGCCAAGGGCATCGATCATCACGAGGCCCACCGCCAGCGTAGCCGCCTGGGCGACTGGCGCCAGCCGCGAGAACGAGAGCTGCAAGGAGACGGAAAGCTTCGAGGGCAGGAACTGGGCGGCGATACTCCCCGCGATCACGAGGAGCAGCAAGGGCGTCAGCGCGCCCGTGCCATCCCAGGCCGTGACCATTCGCTCGAGCATCTCCCACGCCGTTCCGAACGTTTCCGCCCGGAAGAAGATCCAGGCGAGGCAGACGACGTGGAAGGTCATGAACCACTGCAGGACCGGCGCCCACCTGCCAAGCGCCCCGGCGTAGCGCTGGCGAAGCTCGCGTTCGGCGACGAGCCCGAACCCGTGGATCGCGCCCCAGACGACGAACGTCATGGCGGCGCCGTGCCAGAGCCCGCCCAGCACCATCGTGAGGATCAGGTTGCGGTACCAGAACGCCTTCGATCCACGATTGCCGCCGAGTGGAATGTAGAGGTAGTCGCGCAGCCAGCGAGACAGGGTCATATGCCAGCGCCGCCAGAAATCCTGGAGCGAGAGCGCGCGATAGGGCTGATCGAAGTTCTGCGGGAACTTCACACCGAGGAGGAGCGCGCACCCGATCGCAATATCGGTGTAGCCGGAGAAGTCGGCGAAAATCTGGATCGCATAGGCGTACACGGCGACCAGGATTTCGAGTCCACTGAACTTGCCGGGGGCGGCGAACACCGGGTCCGCGATCGCGCTCGCGAGATAGCTGGAAATGACCACCTTCTTGAACAGGCCGAAGAGGATCAGTTGGAACGCCGGAGTGGCGAGGATCAGCCGTTCGCCGATCGGTTCGCGAATCTGCGGTGCAAACTCCGTGACCCGTACGATCGGCCCCGCGACAAGATGCGGGAAGAAGGAGAGGTAGAGCGAGAAATCGAGCAGCGACATCGGCTCGTCGATGTCGTTCCGGGCGATGTCGACGAGGTAGCTGATCGCGTGGAAGGTGAAGAACGAAATCGCGATCGGCAGGGTTACTTCGCGCAGCGGGATGAGATTGCCGGCGCCAAAGGTACCGAAGAGCTCGTTGAGTTCCCGGGCGAAAAATCCGTAGTACTTGAAATAGCCGAGGGTAGCCAGGTTCAGACTGATGCCGAAGCTGAGCAGCGCGCGGCCCGGTGCGGTTAGCTTGCCCGCTTCGTCCTTCATCCGCGAAAGATCGTGTCCCATCGCCCAGTTGATGGCCGTGGATCCGATGAGGAGGAGGACAAAGGCCGGTTCCCAGAACCCGTAGAAGAACCAGCTCGCCCCAACCAGGAAGATGCGCCACCAGAGGTGAAACGGCCGAATCGCCCAGGCGATGGCGAACACCGCCACAAAGAAGATAGCGAAATCAACGGTCGGGAAGAGCATCCGCGCTCCATTACACCGTTGAGCGCGCCTAGGTGCTCCCTCGGAGCTTTGCCAAACCGTGACGAGTGACGAGAGCCCCCTTGGGCTGGCTCGCCCCGGCGAGAAGGTCGACCAGCAATGATCTCAATCTCGTCCGCCCTCAGGCTCGCCCAGCGCGCGACCCGCCGCGCCCCAGCCGTCACAGTCCAGGTCCTCGAATCCCGCTTTGCCGTCCCCTACTTCGATTTTCAATTCGAAGCCGATGACGCCGAACCCTCCGCCCCCCACGATTCCGTCCACTCCCCCGCAGCCGGCTTCTATTCCCGCGTCCGCAACAACGCCGGCAACCTCGACACCACCCGCAATTTCGGCGGGTCCTGGACTAACCTCGACACCGTCACCAGCGGCCAGGGCCTCGCCGTCCGCTACGACCCGATCGCCCAGCTCTTCGGCCTCCTCTATGGCGACGGCCTCGACCTTAAAGTCCGCACCTCGGCCGACGGCCTCACATGGTCCGCCGCCGCTACCCTCGTCACCGAGGCCAGCGCTATCGGATCAGTAGCACTGGCCTTCAACTCCTCCAGCGGCAACGCTTGCGCGTTCTACACCCT
>JBATAT010000493.1:0-5262 GCA_049662005.1 Tepidiformaceae bacterium | reverse complement strand
GTTCCCCCGGCAACCCAGGCGTTGCCAACCTCCGATTCCGACATGCCCAGCTCCTCGCGGGTGAGCGTGTCGAGCGCTACTTCGTGGTTGGAGATGATTCTTGCGGCCATGGCGCGCGCGTCGGGTTCGTTCAGGCCTTTCGCTCTGTATATAAGGAACAGTTCTTCTTCCTCTTCTTCCGGGTTCGCCTCCAGTTCCTCGCGCTCAATGGCCACCTGGCGGGCGAAGGCTTCGGCTGAGCTGCGCACGCTGATCCACTCACCGAGAGCCATGCTGATCGCGCCGGCGAGTAATCCGCCGAGGCCTGCGAGCAGGACGAAATCTCGTCCCGGGGCCGCACCGGCGACGCCCATGACCAGGAGCAAGTTCGAAACCAGCCCGTCGTTGGCACCGAGCACGGCAGCGCGCAAGGCGTTGCCGCTGGCGGCGCGATGGCGCCCTTCGACGCGGGCGATGTCTACGTCGAGGCGGCCCGCGCCGGAGCGGCCTATTTCGCGGAAGAGGCGCGCGTGGGAGCGCTCATCGGCCGGAAGGTTCGCCGCGATGGCTTCGGGCTGGGTGTCATACATCGTGGTTGCCGCCATTTCCATGCGGGTCACGATGGGGCTGACGGTAGCGGTGCCGAACCGGCGCGCCAGCCAGCCGAGCGTCTTCACTCGAAACGACGGCTTGTAGTCCGGCACTTCGGCGCCGGCAGCTCGGAGCCGGTCGGCCCAGAGCGCCTGGTGCCGGCCCTCGCTCGCTGCCAGCCGGGTATAGACCTCGCGAAGGTGTGGGTCTTTCTCAGCTTCCGCCAGCAGCCGGTACAGGGCCGACCCATCGACTTCATCCTGGAGGTTGCGCTGGTAACGCTTGATGTCGGCTTCGGAGGGCTCGGCATTCGTCATCCAATCAGGATAGGGCCTCGCACTCCGTCCTGACCGTCGGGTTCCCATTCCATCCACATTCGTCGCTGCTAACAAAAAGTGTTGCGTGAGCTCGAAGGCGTCGTGTTTTCCTCGGCCGACCAGTGGCCGGCAAAAGGCGAGCACCGTGGTGGATCCTCAGTGGGCCGCAGGCACTCAAACCGCGAGCGGTTGGAGGCACAGCCGAAACAGCGGCCTGATTCGCCCTTGCACCCGTTGCTCTGCGCGCGCGCCTCAGGCACGCTTGCGAGCACTACAGCCCCGAGGAGTACCCATGGGATACCGCGCGATCGTCGTCGACAAGCAGGGAGATGATTTCACCACTTCCGTCAAAGAGCTGGACGAGGGCTCATTGCCGGCCGGCGATGTGACCATCAAGGTGGAGTGGAGTTCGATCAACTATAAGGATGGCCTCGCCCTCAGCCCTACCGGCAGGGTCATCCGTAACTACCCGATGACCCCTGGTGTTGACCTTGCCGGCACCGTCCTCGAATCAACGGACAAGCGCTTCGCCAAGGGCGATCAGGTCGTCGTTACTGGCTACGACGTGGGCGTCGCACACCCTGGCGGGTTCGCCGAACTCGCGCGCATTCCGGGCGACTGGGTAATGCCGCTCCCGGCAGGCATGTCGACGAAAGAGGCGATGGCACTGGGCACCGCCGGGATGACTGCGGCGATGTCGGTGATGGCGCTCGAACACAATGGCTTGCGCAAGGAGCAGGGGACGGTGCTGGTCACCGGTTCGACGGGCGGCGTCGGCAGCACGGCCGCGAACATGCTGGCCCAACTCGGGTACACCGTCGCGGGGAGCACGGGGAAGACGAGTGAGCACGACTTCCTTCGTTCGCTCGGGGTGACCGAGATATTAAGCCGCGAAGATGTGAGTGCAGAGAGCACGCGCCCGCTCGAAACCGAACGATGGGCTGGCGCTGTCGACCCGGTGGGTGGCCCGACGACCGCGTATCTCATCCGGACAATGAAGTATGGCGGGAGTATCGCGGTCAGTGGCCTGACGGGCGGGAGCGCCGTCGCGACCACCGTGTTTCCGTTCATCCTGCGCGGGGTGAGCCTTCTCGGCATCGATTCGGTTATGTGTCCGATGGAGAAGCGGATTCGGATCTGGGACCGTATGGCGAATGACCTCAAGCCGAAGGGCCTGCTGGATTCCATAGCGGTCGAAACGGACCTCGATGGCGTGGCCGCCGTTTGCACCGACATCCTCGCTGGCAAGGTGAAGGGCCGGACGCTGGTGAAGTTGGGTTAGCTTTCGCGCGTGGCTGCCAGGTCGATGTACCGGTCGAGGGTTCCATGCAGGTCTTTCTGGCGATGGAAGTTCCGTTGGGTACACAGTCCAATCAGAAAACGTGCGGATTCAATGTCGGCCGGGCTTGAAGCTCGAACCAACGCGAGTAGGTCCGAGGCATCCTGCGGGCGTGAGATCGACTCTGAGACCAGCTTGAAGACGATCAGCGAAGCCACCGATGCTACCGGGAGCGACAGATTCGGCATGACCGCAATCTGAGAGCTGTCTTCGACTGCTTCTGGTTCGATACCCGCAGTAGCAAACAAGAGATCTACGATCAGATCCGTCTTCACTGACTCGGGGACTGCCAAGCGAATTGTTCCGAGCCGGCCGACGAGTTCGTTCTCGATTTGCGCCAGGACGACATATCCCTTGCCTTGCATCTCGAAAGCCAGCCGCTCGGCCGCGTCGTCCTGTGACACCGCGACGGCAACATCCACATCACCGGTGTACCGGGAGACTGCGCGAGCGGAGACGGCGAGACCACCTACGAGCGCCCACCGAACGTGCAGCGAGTCGAAGTCGCGCTTAAGCCGTTGCAGCGTCCGAACGAGCTCGTTCACGTTACGTCAAGTATGAGGGTGCGGGTTTGAATTCGGGGAGCGGTTGACTGTGTGAGCTTTCACGCATCATTTGCCGTGCGGTTTCTGAGGAGATTTCGGGATGTTGACGCAATATTCGTTCCAGCGTGATTAAACGACCTGAGACATGAAGATCGAGCGCCAGTCGCAGCCGGCGGGATTCTGGAGAATCGAATGGAACATCCATGCGTTAATAATATCAGCTTCGCCCTGGTGACAGGATGCTGCACCAGCGAGCTAGAACAGGCGTTCTAGCTCTGGTATAATTGCTGTGCCCGTGTTGATTCCCGGCTACACTCAAAAGTCCCGAGCGATCGGCCACTCATCCTGATCCGGAAGGCGTTCGTGCCCCTCGACCACATCCTCGTCCGCGGCGCCCGCGAACACAATCTCAAGGACATCACCGTCCGTATTCCGCGCGACCAACTCGTCGTCATCACGGGTTTGTCCGGGTCGGGCAAGTCGTCGCTCGCCTTCGATACGATTTATGCGGAGGGTCAGCGGCGCTATGTCGAGTCGCTTTCGGCCTATGCGCGGCAGTTCCTGGGGCTGATGGAGAAGCCCGATGTGGACAACATCGATGGCCTCTCGCCTGCCATTTCAATCGACCAGAAGTCGACTTCGAACAACCCCCGCTCGACCGTGGGGACGGTCACCGAAATCTACGACTACATGCGGCTCCTGTGGGCGCGCGCCGGGCGGCCACACTGCCCTGAATGTGGACGCCCCATCGAACGGCAGACCGTCCAGCAGATCGTCGATGCGACACTGGCCTACCCTCCGGGGTCGCGACTGCTGCTGCTTGCACCAGTTGCACGCGCGAAGAAGGGCGAGCACACGGGCGTTTTCGATGAGGCCCGCCGGGCCGGCTTCGTCCGCGTTCGGATCGATGGCGAAGTGCACGACCTGGATGAAGTCACGGCACTCGACAAGCAGAAACGCCACGACATCGATGTCGTTGTCGACAGGCTTGTGGTTCCCGAGCCGGGCACCGATGAGACTGCGACCAGCCGGATTGCGGATTCAGTCGAGCAGGCACTGAAGGTCGGCCAGGGCGTCATGCTCCTCGCCCATCATTCCGGTGAAGTGCCGGAGCGGATCTTCTCCGAGCATTTCTCGTGTCCGTACGATGGCTCATCGATTGGTGAAATCGAACCGCGAACGTTCTCGTTCAACAGCCCGCACGGGGCCTGCCCGAAATGCACCGGCCTCGGCGTAGAGATGCAAATCGACCCGTCGCTGATCATCCCGGACCGGACGAAGTCTCTTGCCGGTGGGGCGGTCGAACCCTGGTCGAAATCCCCGAGCGTCGCCGGGTGGTACATGCGACAGCTCGAAGCCCTCGCGGAGGACCAGGGATTCACGGTCGATACGCCTGTCTCGGAGTTGACCGAGAAGCAGCTTCAAGCCCTCCTTTACGGTGTCGGCGACAAACGGCTCCGGCTCAAGTTCACGAATCAATACGGCCGCACGCAGACCTACGACACGAAGTTCGAGGGCGTGGTTACGAACCTGCAGCGACGGTACAAGGAAACCGACTCCGAGTATGTCCGCGGCGAGGTCGAGAAGTACATGGGTTCGGTGCCCTGCCCCGACTGCAAAGGCCGCCGGCTGCGCAGGGAGGCGCTCGGCGTGCTTATCGACGACAAGCCAATCGTCGAAGTGACAAACCTGAGCATTATCAAAGCGCGGGAGTGGTTCGACCGGCTGGCGGCGCCGGATAGCCCGCTCAACACACGAGAACGCACGATCGCCTACCAGATCCTCAAAGAGATCCGAGGGCGGTTGGAGTTCCTTGTAGACGTCGGGCTCGAATACCTGATGCTCGACCGCGTGAGCGGGACGCTTTCCGGGGGAGAGTCACAGCGCATCCGGCTGGCAACGCAGATTGGCTCGGCCCTGATGGGCGTGCTCTACATTTGCGACGAACCCTCGATTGGACTGCACCCGGTCGACGGCGATCGCTTGATCAAGACACTCGAACGGCTTCGCGAACTCGGCAACACTGTGCTGATCGTCGAACACGATGAAGCGATGATGCGGGCAGCGAACTGGATCATCGACATGGGCCCCGGTGCGGGAGTTCATGGTGGGTACGTGGTCGCTGAAGGCGACATTGAAGCGATCAAGGCTTCCGAAGACAGCATCACGGGCGCCTATCTCTCTGGCCGGCGTGAAATCCCGACGCCACGCGAACGACGCGGAGGCAGCGGCAAGTTCCTCCGCATCCGGGGGGGAAAAGAAAACAACCTCCGCGACCTCACGGTCGATATTCCGCTCGGCAAGTTCGTTGCAGTTACCGGCGTTTCCGGCTCGGGCAAGTCCTCGCTCATCAACGAAATCCTGGTGAAGCGGGCGGCGAACGTGCTTCACGGCGCCCGCCACCGTCCCGGCAAGCACGACGCGATCGAGGGGCTCGACCAGATCGACAAGATCGTCGACATCGACCAGTCGCCAATCGGGCGCACGCCCC
>JBATAT010000492.1:0-8540 GCA_049662005.1 Tepidiformaceae bacterium | reverse complement strand
CGCCCCAGAGGCATTGCCAGATAGCGGAATGTTCGCTGTCGACTGGCCGAAGATCGCCGCGGCCTTCAACCATCGCGTGGCGGACCAGGTGCCCGGCCATAACCAGGACTTCCTTGTTCGCGATGGCGACCGACTTACCTGCTTTGAGTGCGGCCAGGGTCGGCAACAGCCCAGCGGCTCCCGCGGTGCCGATCATTGGAATGTCGCAGGCAAGTGCGATCTCGACGGAATCGGCACGCTGGCTTCCGGACGCTGCGACGGCATCGTCGAGCGCCGGACTTGCGACAGCTTCCCAGGACACCCGTTCGGGACGGAATTCACGAACCTGTTCGGCGAGGAGTGCATGATTGTGCCCGGCCGCCAGGCCGACAACTTCCCATCGGTCCGGAAACTGGCGAATCACATCGAGCGATTGCCGGCCAACGGAGCCAGTCGAACCGAGGACTGCGACCTTCTTGCGATCCGTCACGAAGGTGATCGTACGGCGCGGGAGGACACCGAGACAGCGAGCACGGTTACCTTCAGGCGAATGCCGGGATGACGGTCTCGGCCCAGGCGCGCAGGCCATCCCAATCGAGAGGTGGGCGTTGTGCGATGTTGACTCGTGCCGCGCCGGCATCCTTGAACCGCCCCACGAGGTCGATTGCCTGTTCCGGCAGCCCGATGACAACGCCCCGTCCTCGCATGACTTCGCTGGCCGGGCCCCAGGTTTCGCGGTATTGCTGTTCGGTTCGGTCGAGGTGGGCGGGCGTAGCAGCCATGTGAAAGCTCAGGTTGACGTTCCGTTCGATGGTCGCGGGGTCGCGGCCTTCTTTTTCGCACCACTCGTCGAGGACTCCAGAAAGCCGCTTGAACTCCTCAACCGACGGGTAAGGCGTATTCCAGCCATCTGCGTGGCGCGCCGCAATACGAAGCGTGCGTTTCTCACCGTTGCCACCAATCCAGATTCGCGGGCGAGCCTGCAGCGGCTTTGGGTTGCAGGCGGCATTGTTGAGCTGAAAGTACTTGCCATCGAAGTCCGAACGATCCTGTGTCGTGAGCATGCGGACGACCTTCACGCCTTCTTCGAGGATGTCCATCCGTTGCCCGATCGGAAGGAAAGGGATGCCGTAGCCAGCGTATTCCTGCTGGTGCCAGCCGGCTCCCAGGCCGATTTCGAGGCGGCCGTTGCTCAGGTGGTCGATGGTTACCAGGGAGTTCGCGAGTATGGCCGGGTGGCGGTAGTTCATCCCCAGGACGAGCACGCCGATGCGGACGTTCCGGGTCTCGCAAGCCATTGCAGCCATGCAGGCGATGGCTTCGAAACAACAACCGTTGCCATCGACGGGCGGGGCCTCGTAGAAATGGTCCCAGACATCGACCCAGTCGAAGCCGGCGGTATCCGCCCAGGTCCAGGTTTTGCGCATCTCATCGATGGAGATGTTCTGCTGACCGATGTGAAGTCCGAATTTCATAGCTGCTCCTGGGTTGGCGTTGAACCGATGAAGAGTATCGCGTTCCGCATGTCTTCGGTTGATCGGTGCCTCTGGAGTCGCATGAGTGCCCCGTGAAGCACAGGAGCGCTGAGCCAAACAGACGTCACGATGATGATGCCTGCGTGCGTGCGTTTCGATCGCATCCACGCAGCATGCAGACGCTGAAAGTCGACTCTGTCGAAGATGACGATGGTGCGGGCCACCTCAGTCGCGAAAGCGAGTTGAGCATCGTCCGGCAGACCTTCGTTGCCTGCATCGTTCGACAGGAGGCAATCCACGCCGTCTCGTCGAAGGAGCGACACAAGTACTGCATCCTGCGAGTTCTCATCGAGGTAGACCGGGAACACTCAGATGAACTCGGCGTCCAAGAGTCGTGCGGCCGCCAGCGTGTCGCTTTGCAGCGATGCCTCTTCGCGGTCCATGGCGGTTCTGTGCTCGAAGTAATAGGCCAGGGCCGCGTACACGGCCGCTACCGAGAGGTTCGGGTAACTGGCAGCTATCTCTTCTGGAGTGCGGCCATCAAGGTGCCGAGCCGCAATGGTTATTACTCGCAGCCTGCTACCACGAACCACGGGTTGCCCGTTCTCGCCGTCGATGTCGAGGAGCTTGTTAATGTCGATCGTCGCGGCTGCCATGCGCCAATCATACAGGACGCCATCACCGCTTACCCTGCCGCGAACTCGCGGCAGAGGATGGCGCGCTGGAGGTCGTCGTTGGCTTCTTTCACCATCCGGGCAAGCAGCGGCAGCTCATCGCCGTAGCCGGCGAGGACGGCTTCGCTTTTCGCAAGCAACTCGCGCTCGACCCGGTACCCGGGGAAGAGCGCGCGGAAGTAGTCTGACGTGAACTCCTTATCCTTCGTCCGGAAAACGTTGGGGAGCGCGGCAAAGAAACGCTCGACGTACGGCTCGAGGAGGGCGCGCTGTTCGGACCAATTGAACCCGGACATCGCCGCGACGGTGAGGTAGAGGGAGCCGTAGCCGTCGCCGTTGAGCTTCTCCCAGGCCTCGGCCTTGGCTTCGGCGGTTGGGACGGACGTCTCGCAGCGGAGACGGGCGCGGACGCCTCGATCCGATGAATCGCGTGCGAACTCAGCCTCAACGCGTTCGGCGGCTCCGGGAATGCCGTAGGCGACGTGCTTGGCGGCGATCGTCCAGCGCATGTCCTGATCGATCGTCACCCCGTCGATGATCTCGTCGCCATCGGCAAGGCGGGCGACGAGTGCCAGATCCTCTTTCGCCACAGCATTTCCGATGAGCGTCCGTGCCCAGATGATCTTGAGGTCTGCGGAACTGGGTTGCTTGAGGGCCTGGTAGGCGACCTGGCAGAGTTCGTGTGCTTCGCGCGTCTTCCAATCTTCGGGCACGTATCGGCCAATCGCGGCAGTCGCGTTGCTGAGGATTGCTTCCACCAGTTCCGGCATCTGTTCGCGCGACACTTTCGAACGAACGAGGTCGAGGTAGTCGGTTGAGCGAAGTTGCTGGTCGCGGACCATGTTCCAGAGCGAACCCCACAGTTGAAGTCGCAAGAGCGCGTCGTCGATGCGCTGCATGTGCTCCTTGAGGAAGGCGAGTGATTCGACATCGAGGGCGACCTTGGCGTAGCCATGGTCGCCGTAGTTCGGGAAGACGAGCGAGGGCCTCGGGAGGCCGCGAGCTTCGGTGATCTCCGCTTCCGACCCTTCGATGGCCGCGGGGATGACTGTCAGTTGGAGTTTGCCGTCCTGGTCACGGAGAAGGGCGATATCGACCTTATGGGGGCGGAGGGTTGGGTACTCGGCCGGGACGGACTGCGTGAGCGTGAACTGGGTGATGCGCTCGCCGTCGGCTTCCCAGTGGGTGCCGATCGTGTTCAGCGAGGGCGTCTCGAGCCAGAGCCGTGCCCACTGCTTTAAGTCGGCGCCGCTGCCGGTTTCGAGCGAGGCGAGGAACTGCGAGAGGGTGGCATTCCCGTAGGCATGGGTACGGAAGTAATGGCGCATCCCATCGCGGAATCCGTCCATGCCGATGGCTTTCACGAGCTGTTTGAGCACGCTCGCGCCCTTCGCGTAGGTAATGCCATCGAAGTTCAGGAAGGTCTGATCGGTATCGGCAACCTGCCCGGCAATCGGATGGGTGGTGACCAGTTGGTCCTGCCGGTAGGCCCAGTTCTTGATCGACGAGGCGAAGTCCTGCCAGCCCGTATCGAAGCGGGTGGCCTCATCCATGCAGAGGTAGGACATGTAGGTCGCGAAGCTCTCATTGAGCCAGAGGTCGTTCCACCAGCGCATTGTCACAAGGTCGCCAAACCACATGTGTGCCATTTCGTGGAGGATGACTTCGGCCCGGCCACGGCGCTGGTTTTCGGTCGGTGGGTCGCGGAAGACCATGTATTCGTTGTGCGTCACGCAGCCAACGTTCTCCATGGCGCCCGCGTTGAATTCGGGAACGAAGACCTGGTCGTATTTCTCGAATGCGTAGGGGTAGTCGAAGAACTCGCCGTAGAAGTCGAGGCCCTGGCGCGTGATCTCGAAAAGCTCTGGAGTATCGAGGTAACGGGCCAACGATTTTCGGCAGAAGAGGCCCATTTCGATCTCGTTATGGGTTTCCCGGACGACGTGGTACGGCCCGACAACCAGCGCAAAGAGATAGGTGCTGAACGGCCTGGTCGGTTCGAACGTGTGCAGCTGCCGGCCGCCGTCCGCGGGCTCGACCGAGGCAGCGCGGCTGTTGGCGACGACCTCCCATTCGGCAGGAGCGAGAACCGTGAGCGCGTAGGTGCCCTTGATATCGGGCTGATCGAACTGCGGGAAAAGCCGGTGCGACTCGTACGGTTCGAAGTTCGAGTAGAGGTATTCTTCACCGTCTTCGGGATCTTTGAACTGGTGAAAGCCATCCCCTTCGTGGTCGTACTCGTTTTCGTAGACGATACGTACCGTATTTGCGAGGCGGATGGCGGAGCCGGGTAACCACAGCCGGTAGCCGTCCCACCTGGGCTGAATCGGATCGCCGTTGAGTTGAAGAAGCTCGATGTTCTTGCCGCGAAAATCGAGGAAGAGATCGCCCTCCCCGATTGCTTCGAAGCGCAGCGTGGCATCGCCGCGGTACGTCCCGGCACCCCGCAGGAGTTCGATGCGGAGTTCGTAGGCGCAGTTCTTGACGCGTGCCGCACGGGCTTCTGCATCAGACTGGGAAAGGTTGTCCTGTGCTTCCGTTGCGGCAACGGTCATGCGTCGCTCCTTCGCCTCAAGTTGTAGGGCTCATGTGGACTGAATCCGCTGAGTTTACCGCGCACCTCGGTAGCGCGGCAGTAGCCCCAGGCGACTAGCGGGAGCGAGTCGCCCAGCTCGCCTCAAGCTCCCGCGTCTTCCGGTCAAGGTCGGCGAGTTGCTCGGTGGTAAGGAGCGTCTCGGCGGGGCCGAAGAGGTCGTCTTCTTCGTCGCCAAAGTGGCCCTGGAAGATCCAGTGCAGGCGTCGAACCGTTTCCCAGAGCTCGGTCATCTGACCGGGGGTTGGGTGGGATCCTGCCGCGCGGAGGCCATCCGAAAGGCGCTGCCGCTGGGCATTCACTTCCTCGTGGGCCTGGTCCAGGACGGCGAGTGCGGCGCGCAGTTCGGCATGACGAGCCTGGATTTCGACATGTTGTTCGAGGAGTTCTTCGACCGTTGTGGTCGTGGCATCGTCCAGGCAGAGCGCCGGGAACAGGATGTCTTCTTCCTTGGCCATATGTAGTTCGAGACGCTGCTCCATGAACGTTTCGAGGTGCAGGAGCTTGGTCAGGGCATCGGCCACGAGATCCGCGTCCTCGGGCGCCCGGGCAGCTTCTTCGGCGGCAACGCGCGCCGCATCCGCGGTTGCGTCGATCACGAGATGTTCGCGGACAAGCCCCGCCATGGGCTCAAGCGTGATTTCGATTTCTGTTGGCAAGGCCGAACTCTCCCATTTCCCGCTCCACTCCCATAGTACGTGAACTCCTCACCGGGGCCGAAACCGGCCGACCTCTGGTGTTGGCCTCGCGGCGCGCCAACTCGCCTACCCCCCATTCGTGACAGGCGGTACAATCGGCCCGCACCATCCAAGGACAGGTACTGCTGACGCGTATGTCGAACATTCCCGCGGTCAACGCGCTTATCACCGCTATCAACTTCGATCGCTTCTCGGAGATTAAGGCACACCATCGTGCCGATGCCGTCTTTCAATCGTTTCGCGGGCCAACACTGCGCGACAGCGTGAGCATCGCCGACTGGCACCGCGAGTTCCTCCGCGACTACGCCGACTGCAGCTACTCCGACCTGGAATACATCGAACAGGGAAACAGCGTCGCCGTTCGAACGACAATCGAGGCGAAGGCCTACGACTGGCGGCCGTTTACCCAGCGTGCGGTCGAGGTTTTCGAACTCGACGGCAACGAAGAAGTCACGAGCCGCCGTCTCTACGGCATGCTCCGGGACGTCGAGTTCGACAAGCCGACGACTGCCGCTATGACGGACGCGCAGGGCTTCCAGGGCGGCAGCGCGAGCGCTACGCGTGGAGCGGTAGACAAGCTGCTGGCGGCGCTCGCAGCGGGCGACATGGATGGAGCGAAAGAACTGGTTCACGACAAGGCCGCGATAATCGACGGCATTTACGGCACGGCGCAGGGGTTGGATAACATCCTCGCGCTTTCGAACGCGCGGCCAAAACCCGCGTTCGGGACGATGCGCGTCACGAATATCCTCGCAGGAGAGCACGACGCGCTCCTCGAATGGTCGATTGACCCATCAAGGCCGCGGTTGGCGGAATGGTGGCGGTTCGTGGATGGCAAAGTGCGTGTCATTGAGGTCTACTGGATGCTTCGCGAGATCGGCGTGAACCCCTACGAGAACTACGCGAACGACCGGCACCGCCGGCAAATCATCCTTCCGATCTAGACGTGGGAACCTAAGCGTGGCAACGAGAAATGCAGGCCAACCGGCCTGCATTTTGCTCGCTCAATTCTTGAATTCCACGCTCGGTGAGGCTCCTTGCCACGCGCGCTTACTCGACGAAAATATCGACCGACGGCCGCATCTTGGCACACTCTTCGAGTACCTGGTGGATCACGTGCTTCTTGAAGCCATCGACGCGGTCGGTATCGAGTGCTTCCTTCGCGTCGATCGCCGGATATGCCTGTTCGGTAAGGGCGTAATCGAAGCGCGGCGCCCACTTGCGCGAACCCAGGCGGGCGGTGGTCGAGCAGTTGTCGACCATGTAGGAAACGCCGCGGGCGTGCATGTAGGGGTTCAATGAATCGACTGCTTCGATGACCGATTCGTTGGCAACTTCCGAGTACGGGTGGCCGTGCGCCATGAGGACATCGATCTGGGCCATCATGGTTGCCACGTAGACCCCTGCGGTGAATGGATCGAGCGGGATCTCGTCTTCCTTGCGCTTGCTACGGACCTTCGAACCGGTCTGCCAGGTCTCGGTGCGGTCGATGATGCCCATCGGGCGTTTTTTCAGGCGGTCGCCGGCGAGGATGACGCTTCGGATTTCGTTCCCGCTGGAAACTTCATCGTAGATTTCCGAGAGGATTTCGTGGGAGGCGGGGTAGGCGGCGGCGTAGGCTGCATCAAATTCGGGCTGGCCATCAGCACCGAGTGCTTCGTAGACGCCGAGCATGCCCTGGTGCGAGATGATCCGCGAGATGGGTCCGGTGATCGCCTCGGCGGAATGCTGGAAGGCTTCCTCGTGGCTCATGCCCTGGTTGATGTAGCGGCGGTAGAGGCTCTCGATGATCCCGTGGACAGCCCCGAGGAGGATTCCACGCTCGCCGTAGATGTCGGACTTGAATTCAGATTCGAGGGTCGTCTGGAAGGTGTATGGCGAGCCAATGGCGACCGACCATGCGAGGGCGATATCGGTCGCGCGGCCATCGATATCCTGTTCGACGGCAAAGCTGCTGTTGATGCCGGCGCCGTTGACGGTCGAGCCCTGCACGTAGAGGCGGCGCACCGATGGCCCCATGCCCTTCGGGCAGACCGCCACGACGTTGATGTTCGCCGGGAACTTCGCTCCGACGTTGTTCATGTGTCCTACGAGAAACCCGTGCGAGAGCCCGAGGGTGGCGCCGGGGCGCATCTTCGCGAAAACCTGCTCGAACATCTCTGCCTGGGCGGAATCGGAAATGAGCAACATCACAAGGTCGGACTCGGCGATGACATCGAACATCTCGCCGAGGGTACCGTCGGCTTCGGTGAAGCCGGCGGCGCGTGCTTCGTCCAAGGACGCCGAACCGGAACGCAGGCCGACCTTGACCACGATGCCGGTGCCTTCGAGTGAATCGCGGAAGTTCTGCGCCTGCGCGGGGCCTTGCGAACCCCAGCCGATGACACCGATCTGCTTGATCCCTTCGAGGGCTTTGGGAAGGAGGGGGAAGAGGTGGCGCCCGCCTTTGACGATTTGTTCTTTGTGACCGTCGAGTTCGATGGAATCGACCTGGAAGACATTCGAGGAGAACGTAAGAGCCGGCATTTTAACCCCGTGAGAAGAAGCCTGAGAGATAGGAAAGTGCCCTTCAGTATACCGGCCGCCGCAGTACGGGCTTGGCTGCTTTCACGCTCGGGGATTGCCGCTGACGACCCGAAAGGGGAGCGGCGGGAGGTGGCACCCAGGATGACGCGCCGAAACGGAGAGGACTGCGTAGAATCCCAGCCATGTCACAACCGCTCGAAGGTCTCCGCGTCCTCGAAATCGGGACGTTCGTCTCGGCACCGTACTGCGGCAAGTTGTTCGCCGGCTACGGTGCCGAAGTCATCAAGATCGAACCGCATGCAGGCGATATTTCGCGTGCCCATGGCCCATTCAAGGATGGCATCCCGAACCCGGAAACAAGCGCGCTCTTTCTCTACTTGAACACCGGCAAGAAGTCGGTGGTCTGCGACATTGGCGAACCGGCGGGGCGGGCCGAGGTGCTCGAACTCGTGAAGACCGCGGATGTGATCATCGACAATTTCAAGCCCGGCGACATGCAGGCGCTGGGGCTAACCTACGACACCCTTCGTGAGCTGAACGCGCGAATCGTCATGATTTCGGTAACAGCGTTTGGGCAGGATGGCCCGTATGCCGA
>JBATAT010000491.1:0-7013 GCA_049662005.1 Tepidiformaceae bacterium | reverse complement strand
GTGGTCATGCGAAATAACCAGAGCCACGGAGAGCCCGACCTGGTGGTGAACATTACCGCCCGCCAGTTTGATTACACGTTCAGCTACGTCGGGCATCCCATTCAAGAACAGGATGTGCTTCACCTTCCGGCAAACCGCCGGATCAAACTCGAACTCACGTCAGACGACGTGATCCACAGCTTCTGGGTTCCAGAGTTGCAGGGAAAGATGGATATGTTCCAGGGGCGAACGACGACGCTCTGGATCGAAGACGCCAAACCCGGGCTGTACGACTCCCGCTGCGCCGAATTCTGCGGCCTGAAGCACGCGATTATGCATCTCCCAATCCAGGTTCAACCGCCTGCTGAATTCGATGAATGGCTGGAAGGACACTCGACGTGACTGCTGCTGCCGAACGACTGGAACGCACATGGGAACCGCAACGGCTCTTCCGCGCGATCTTTGCGACCGTTGATCACAAGCAGATTGGGATCCGTTACCTCGTTACCGCGTTGATCTTCTTCATCGAGGCGGGGATGGCCGGGCTGGTGATGCGGACCCAGCTTGTGCGGCCCAATCAGCGGTTTGTGGCTCCGGACCACTACAACCAGATCTTCACACTCCACGGAACGGTGGAGATCTTCCTGTTCGCGACGCCGGTAATCCTCGGCGGCATGGGGAACTACCTTGTCCCGCTCATGATCGGCGCGCGAGATATGGCGTTCCCGAAGCTCAATGCCTTGAATTACTGGATTTTCGCTCTCGCTGGCATGCTGCTGTATTCGAGTTTCCTCGTATCGAAATCACCGAACGGGGGTTGGTTCGGCTACGTCCCACTGACTTCCAAGGAGTATTCGCCCGGTTCGAATATCGACTTCTGGGCGGTCGCGCTCATTTTCCTCGGAATTTCGACGACGGCCGGGGCGATCAATTTCATCGTCACGATTTTCCGTTATCGCGCTCCACACATGTCGATCAACCGGATGCCGCTGTTCGTCTGGGGCATCCTGATCACGTCGTTCATGATCCTCTTCGCATTGCCGCCGCTCACCCTGGCGGCGATTCTTCTCGAGCTCGACCGCCACCTGGACGCCCGTTTCTTCGAAGCCGCCGCTGGAGGCACCGCGCTGCTCTGGCAGCATCTCTTCTGGGTCTTCGGGCATCCCGAGGTCTACATCGTCTTCCTGCCCGCGGTGGGGATCATCTCGACGATTATCCCGACGTTCGCACGGACAAAGCACACTTCATATCTGTTGCTGGTGCTTTGTTCGGTCTCGATTGCGTTCCTGGCGTTTGGCGTCTGGGTGCACCACATGTTCACGACGGGGCTGCCATTCGTTTCGCTGGCCTTCTTCGCCGCTGGAGGGATGGCGATCACCATCCCGAGTGGGCTCCAGTACTTCGCCTGGATCGGCATCCTGTGGAGGGGTGACATCGTCTGGAAGACGCCGTTGCTTTTCGTGGTTGGGGCGTTGCTGATCTTGCTGATCGGTGGCCTGACCGGCGTGATGATCTCGGTTGTGCCGTACGACTTCCAGGCGCAGGACACGCAGTTCCTGGTGGCTCACCTGCACTACGTGCTTCTCGGTGGGGTGGGGTTCCCGCTGGTGGCTGGTCTCTTCTATTGGACGCCGAAGTTCACGGGTCGAATGCTGGATGAGCGGCTGGGACGCTGGAGCTTCTGGCTGCTCTTCATCGGGGTGAACCTTTGCTTCTTCCCGCTGCACATTTCGGGCATGGAGGGCATGCCCCGCCGGGTCTACACATACAACCCGACGACCGTTCTCGAATGGACAAATGCGCTGGCGACCGTCGGCGCGTACCTCCAGGCGCTTGGCATCCTCGTGCTCGCCTGGAACTTTATTGTCAGCATGGTTTCGGGCGAAGAGGCCGGGGACAACCCCTGGAACGCGAGCACGCTGGAGTGGGCGACAGCTTCGCCGCCGCCTGCTTACAACTTTGAACGGCTGCCAATTGTCCGAAGCGCCGACCCGTTGTGGGACGAACCACTGGCTTCGGAAGCACTGCCCGATGAGCCTGGGACACGGGTCGCGATGGAGACATCCACCTTCGAATCTAGAGCGATCGATTTGGTCGCGATGCCCGCGGAATCGTATATCCCGTTCTTCACCGCCCTCGCGCTGACGATCTTCTCGGTCGGCGCGATCGCCACTTCGCTTCCAGTGATGGCGGTAGGAGTGGTTGGTCTCGCGGCGACGCTTGCCGCCTGGCATTGGCCGAGCGAGGAAGGGGCGTCGCTGTGACAACCCGAACAGTGGCGCCAGAAACGATGCTCCCCCAGTCCATGGGGATGGCGCTCTTCATCATTTCCGAGTCAGTGCTGTTCGCGATGCTCTTCGCGTCCTATTTCTACATTCGTTCCGGTGTCGAGCAGTGGCCGCCGGATGGCATCGAGGTGCCAAAACTCGCGACGCCAGCGATCGCAACCCTTATCTTGCTTACGAGCAGCGCGACAATGGTCTGGGCGGAACGTGGGGCGAAGCAGCAGGGCGGCCGGAACCTCCGCGCTGGGTTACTGGTGACATTCCTCCTCGGCGCCGTCTTCCTCGGGATCCAGGCCTCCGAGTGGTATCGCGAAACGATGTCGATTTCGGACAACGCCTACGCTTCGTTGTTCTACACAATTACCGGATTCCACGGCGCACACGTCATCGTCGGGCTGGCGATGAACGTCTTCGTGCAGGCGGTGGCATGGCGGAAGCCACGCGCAATTACGGACAGCCTGGTCCGCAATGTTTCGTGGTACTGGCACTTCGTCGATGGGATCTGGCTTGTGGTGATCGCAGTGGTCTATCTCTCGCCGAGGCTGATGTAGGGAGGCCGGAATGCTAAGCCGCACCATCGCCGTAAACGATCGTCTCGCCGCTGCATTGGCCCTCGGGCCTCCAGCGGTTTGGTCGCTGCATCTGCTGGTGTGTTACTTCATCGTCTCGTGGGGCGGTGCCGACAACACGACATTGCGCTGGCTGCTGACCGCGGTGACGCTCGTCGCGCTCTCGATAATTGGCGCGGTCGGCATCGTCGCGGCTCGACACCTGCGCTCTCGTTCGGGTGAATCCGATGCATCGCTCCTGCTGTACCGGCTCGCGCTTGGATTCTGCGTCCTGTTCGCGATTGCCACGATATTCACCGCTTTCCCGGTTTACGCCCTGCGTGACATCAATGGCGCCTAGGGGCTGCCATCGAAGCAGGCTGCTGGTTTGGGCTGGGATTGGTGCGGCTTTCGTCGCCATGTTTGGCACGGCAAGGCCCGCCTTCGCGCACAACGCAGCCGACTATCAGACCGCTCTCCGGACCTGGAACATCTCCGGGGTAATCGTCCTGGCGATGTTGGCGAGCAGCTGGTGGTACCACGCCGGGATGTCCGAATTGCGAGCACACCCGTCCGCTTCGCAACCAGGACGGCCCTGGCACGAAGTCGTTGGCCTCCTCGGGCTCTTCCTTGTTTCCGCGGCCCTGATGTCGCCTATTGATGCTCTCGCCAGCCTTTCAATCTCCGCACATATGGTCCAACACCTGTTGCTCGCACTCGCTGCCCCGTTGTGTCTCACCCTCGGCAGGGCGGACCTGGCGCTTGTTTCGGTTCTTCCCCGGCGACGGACGGTTCGCCATTTCGAACGACGGTTCGCGAGGGGGCGATTCGCGTGGCTGCGCATCGTCGAACGCCCAGCCGGTGTCTGGGTGATTTTTGCGGCGACGTTCTGGCTGTGGCACACGCCGACGCTCTATGAAGCAGCACTCCGCCACCCCTTTATCCACGAGATCGAGCATCTCAGTTTGTTCGTTGCCGGGCTTGCCTGGTTCCGGGTCGCGCTCAGGTATCCCGGCCGGGTTGGCTTTGGATTCGACCGAAGCATCCTCTGGGTCGCTACCTCGGCGTTACAACTGAGCGGCCTTTCGGCGCTCCTGGCGTTTTCGAACAGTGCCTGGTACGGCGTTTACGCGGGCCGTTCCGCAGGCTGGCCAATCAGCCCCGTGACCGACCAGCAGTTGGCCGGAGTCATCGCCTGGGCGGTGGCCACACCAATTTTCCTCGGCCTGATCGCCTGGCTATTCGCGCGGTGGTTCTCTACCGAAGAACGGCGTGCGCAAGTGGGGCAAACGAGAGTCCTCGGGGCACACGAGGGCTCCTGACCTGGGCAGTTATTCGATGCTGATTAGCGAAAGGCCTGACGCCCTGTCGTATTTGCGGACGAGCGAGGCAGGTGTCTTTGAAAGCATAATCTCGAGCGTTGGCCGAACCACCCCGCTCATTAAGTGGCCGCCGAGGAGCGAACAGTCGCGGCGCCCAAGTGCGACATGCACGTGAACCATCGGTTCGCCGTCGTTCAGGCTGATATCACCAATGAACGAAACAACTTCGAGTTGTTCGTTGAAGTCCGTGGTCGCGTACTCCTGCTTTTCGAGGTCGTAGTACCCAAGGCTGACGCGTTCGAACGCCCCGATGGCGGTCAGGCTAGCCGAGGTGAGCTCGTGCTCGCGAGCGAAGCGTTCGAGGACCTTGACCGGTTCGTCACCCGTTTCGCAGATGAGGACGTATTGCTCTTCGCCCTCGGCTCCCAGTTTTCGATGCTTCATTTTGTTGTTCTCCTGTTCGCCATTCGGGAGCGAACCCCGCTTGCAACCACCGAACCAACAATGCCGACGGTTGCGACACTGGCGAGGAGCGTCTTCCTGGCGAACCGCGGCGACGACTCCTCATCGGTATCCACGGCGAGTCCGAGCGCGGTCGCCGTCGCTTCAGCAATGTGCACGGGCATGCGGCCCGTGCCCTGGCTGATCTGTTCGCGGCAGCTAAAGCCGTCGGCGATAATCGGCGCGTCTTCATCCCACTTCCGTACTGCGGGAAGCAGGTTTCGCTCGCCAATCGTCTGCGAGAGTTCGTACTTCTTGCCGTCTTCGAAGCCGAACGCGCCGGCCATTCCGCAGCAGCCTACCTCCGGGACTTCGGATTCGAAACCGAGTTGCTCGAGGAGCCAACTCTCCGGTTCGAAGCCCATCACAGCCTTGTGATGGCAATGCCCCTGGACGAGCGCCTTCGTAGACTTCGATGGCTTCTTGACGAGGTCGGGCGTCGTTTGCTGAATGAATTCCGAGAAGGTAACCATCTGCTTCGAGAGCCGGATGGCGTCAGTATCGTGGGGCAGAAGGTTGGGCAATTCATCCCGGAAGGTGGCGACGCAACTCGGTTCGAGGCCCACGATCGGGGTGCCGTTGCGAATCTCTTCGCGGAGGACGTTGAGGGTGCGTTCCCAGAGTTTCTTCGCGGTGTCCAGCATGCCCCAGTCGTAGAGGGGCCGGCCACAACACACGGAGCCACCGGGGAGCACGACCCGGTAGCCAGCTTCTTCGAGGACCGCAACAGCGGCTTTCCCGATGGATGGTTGGAAGAAGTTCGTGAACGTATCGGGCCACACAACGATCCGTGGCGACTGCGCGTTCTGGGTTTCGCGACGGTTGAACCAGTGGACGAAGGTCTCATCCGCCAACGCCGGCATCTCACGCTCTGGCGACACACCGGCGATTGCCTTCGCAAACCTTCCGGTGAGGCGGCTGCCACCGAGCCAGTTGGCCAGGCCGGGAGCGAGCGCGCCCATGCGTGCCCAGAGGAAAATGAGCCCCATCGAATAGGCCGCGCGTGGCCGCAGCCTGCCTTTGTAATGGTGGGAGAGGAATTCGGCCTTGTAAGTGGCCATATCGACGTTGACCGGGCAATCGCCTTTGCAGCCCTTGCAAGCCAGGCAGAGGTCAAGCGATTCACGGACCTCGGTGGACCGCCACCCATCGGTCACCACCTCGCCCTGCAGCATCTCGAACAACATGCGTGCGCGGCCGCGTGTCGAGTCGCGTTCTTCACGTGTGGCCATGTAACTCGGGCACATCGTGCCGCCCTCTTCGCGGCGGCACATTCCAACGCCGACGCAGCGGAGGGCAACCTTTCCGAAATCGCCGTGATCTTCGGCGTAGTGGAATTTCGTGTTGACTTGCTTCGGCCGGAAGTCCGGGCCCACGCGAAGCTGTCCATCGACGGGGTTCGGGCGGACGATCTTGCCAGGGTTCATCTTCCAATCCGGATCCCAGATGGACTTGAACTCTTCGAACGCGCGGGTGAGTTCCTCGCCGAACATCAGGGGGAGCATCTCTGCACGAGCCTGCCCGTCTCCGTGCTCGCCTGAGAGCGATCCGCCGTACTTGAGCACCAACCCGGCGGCCTCGAGCAAGAATCGTTTGAAGTTCTCCACGCCCGGCTGGTTCGAAAGGTCGAAGGAGATCCGGGTGTGGACGCAGCCCTGCCCGAAATGGCCATAGAGGTCGCCGTGGTAGTTGAATTTGGTCAACAAGTCGTCGAACTCGCGCAGGTACTTCCCGAGCTTCTCGGGGTCGACTGCCGAGTCTTCCCAGCCGGGCCAATTGGGTGGCATTCCGGGAACGTGCGCAGACGCTGCGAGGCCTGATTCTCGAATCTCCCAGATCCTTGTCTCTTTCGAAGGATCGTTAAAGAGCTTCGAGGTGGGGGCGTCGTCGCCATCGCCCAGTTGCTCAATGAGCTTTCTGGCGTGAGCGTCGGCCTCGTCTTGCGAGTCCCCTCCATACTCGGCCAGGAGCCAGCCTTCACCGTCGGGGAGCAGTTCCACATCTTCGGGGTGCAAATGCTTGACCGACATGTCCTCGATGAGGCCACGGTCCACACCCTCGAGGCCGATTGGCTTTGACTTCATGATTTCGGGAACGGCATCGGCGGCGATAAAAATATCGTCGTAACCGAGCACCACGAGGGTGCGATAGGGCGGGCTGGGGACAAGCTTCAGTTTCGCGTGGAGGATGATCGCGCAGGTACCCTCGCTGCCAACCAGCGCGCGGGCGACGTTGAAGCCGTTTTCTGGGAGCAGTTCGTTGATGTTGTATCCGGAGACTCTCCGGGGAATGTCCGGGAACTTCTCGCGTATGCGGTCGGCTTCCCGGTCTCGGAGTTGCTGCAGGGAGCGATAGATCTCGCCTTCCCGACCACCGGC
>JBATAT010000490.1:0-4178 GCA_049662005.1 Tepidiformaceae bacterium | reverse complement strand
CGGCCCCGGTTGGGGAGCAGGAGAACATCCATGACCGAACCCGATCCCGTCCTCGATATCCGCCCGGTACCACACCCGCGGCGTCACATTGTGATCTTCGGGAAGTATTCCGAACTTGCGCCAGGTGGCGGCTTCGTGCTCATCGCAGACCACGACCCGCTCCCCTTGCACTCGCTTTTCAAAGCAGAGCACAAGGACACGTTCAGCTGGGACTACCTCGAAGAAGGCCCCGACGAATGGCACATCCGCATCGGCCGAGTCAGCTAGGCCCGGCCCAACACCCTGAAAGGAAGGTTCACATGACCGAGTCAGGTAAGACTGGGGCCGCATCGCAGCGCCCGCTCCCGCCCGAAATCGAGGAGATGGTAAAACATCACGCCGGTATGACGGCCGAACTCCACTCGATGGTCGACTCGCTGCAATCTGCGGCCGCCGATGGTAAGCCCTTTGCGACCGAACGCGACCGGATCAGCGAATTCGCGGCGTTTGAGTTGGTGCCCCACGCCCTCGCCGAAGAAGATGTCATCTACCACGCCGGTACCAGGGTGCCCGAGTTCGCGCCCCTCGTTGCGGGCATGACGATGGAGCACGAGGCACTGGTCGGACTGGCAACTGAACTGCGTTCGGCCCAAACTGGGGTCGCCGCTGCCTCGACCGCGGCCGCGCTGTTCGCGCTGTTCAAGGCCCACGTACGCAAAGAGAACGACCTGCTGCTGCCAGGCCTTATCGCAACCGGCACCGACCCGGCGAAGCTCCTGGCAGACATGGAGGGTGCCTTCGGAAGGCGTCAGGCGGCCGCGAAGTCAGCCTCCTGAAGCGCTCTGAAATTCGATAGTCCGCAGCACGCCGAACCGGCTCGTTAGCCGGTTCGGCACTCGCGTGGCATCCGGGGTGGGATTCTGCCTCATCCTCGCCGCCAAAGTGCACCGCGAGCGGGGCTGCGAGCCCAGCGCCAGCACCGGGCCATAGCCGGCTCCCAGGGCCTCAGCTCCCGATCCTGTACACTCCCGCGCACACCACTATCGAGGGATCGCAGGCATGCAGGAGTTCAAAGATCGGGTCGCCGTCGTGACAGGCGCCGCGAGTGGCATGGGCCTCGCGTTCGCCCACAAGTTCGCCGAGGAGGGCATGTCTGTCGTCCTCGCCGATATCGAAGCGGAAGCGCTCTCGATGGCCGAAGCGGCCGTGAAAGCCCACGGCGGCAAGGTCGCCGCGGTCCGCACCAATGTGATGACCCAACAGGACATCGAAAACCTGGCCGACACTGCCTTCAACACCTTCGGCAACGTCCACATCCTGGTGAACAACGCGGGCGTCGCGGCGAGCGCGGCCACCCTGCGATCACGCCCCTGGGAAACGCCAATGAGCGACTGGGAGTGGACCTGGGGCGTGAACTTCATGGGCGTTCTTTACGGAATACGCGCCTTCATCCCGCGCATGCTGGAGAACGGCGAAGAGGGTCACATCGTGAACACTGCCTCGATGGCTGGCCTGCTCACCGGCGCGAACCCATACAACGTCTCGAAACACAGCGTGGTCTGCCTGACCGAAGGCATTTACAAGGAGTTCAAGGGGATGGGTGCGAAGCTCTCGGCTTCGGTGCTCTGCCCGGGCCTGATCAAGACGGCGATTCTCGATGCCGAACGCAACCGGCCGCCCGAGTTCGGCCCGGCCACAGAAACCGGCGACCAGCGATCCGAGGTGCAACAGTTCTCCGCCATGTTCACTGCCGCCATTAACTCCGGCTACGAGCCCGAGGATGTCGCGCAGCAGGTCTTCGAAGCCATCCGCGACGACAAGTTCTACATCTTCCCGGCCCAGGAGAACATCCTCGGTTCGGTGAGGGCGCGGATGGAGGACATCATCAACCAGCGCAACCCGGCGATCACGCTCTAGGGCGACCAGGTATCAGAGGGAAGGTTTCAGCCCACCGACGAAGGGCTTCCCAATTCCCGGGGTCGAAGACCACGCGCTCTCAGGCACAATACTGGCCTACTCTGCGGTCGCTTCAGTGGCATCCGGCGTTGGTGTTTCGCTGGCGTCTGCATCCGCGACGGCGGTGCCGGTGGCCGCGCCCTCGTCAGGCGTCGGCGTCTCCGTCTCGCTCGATGTCTCGCTCTCGGCCGACTCATCGTCGCTGGCGACGTTGACGATGCGAACCGGCGGCGGTGTCTCGGAGGCAGCGGCGGCGGAGACACCGCCGTCATCGGCGGAGATACCGAAGACCCGGAGCGGCGGGATTGGCGTAGGCGTGGCCGTCGGCTGCGGCGTCGGCGGTACTCGCGTTGGCGCTGCGAGGATGAGCTGCGGCGCGGCCGCTTCGAGCGCTTCTACCGGCGGATTCGCGAGTTCGGCGAGGGATGGCGGGTTCACGAGCGGATGGCCTGCATCGACGATCACGACGCGCGCCGGAGGCTGTGGATTTCGCGGCTCGAAAGGACCCCAGCTCGCCCGTTCGGCAGAACTGAGTACAAGGCCACCGGCACCAACCGCAAAGAGCACCGAGGCCAGCAGGAGGGGCGCTTTCCCTGCCATGGCTGGATCATGCCTGCTTTGCGAGGAAGCTGCCACCATAGAAGCCGCGCATATCCGGATCTGAAACCCGTTCGAACCCGACTTGAACCTGCGCGACCAGAAAAATCGGGGTTAACCCTTAATACTCCCCCGCGAGGTCGCGTTTACCCTGGGCGCTCGCGAGGGCCGCATGATTGAGAATATTTCGCGCCATTGACGACTCTTGCAGCTTTGACCGGGCCGAATAGACCTCTGCGCGGAGCGCATGCGCCTCCTTCGATCCCGGCTCCGCGATGACCGCGTATTCCACGAGATGGCAGGCGAGCCGAAGGTTGCCCGCATCGCGCAACTCCTGGACACGAGTGAGGACCGGGTCCAGCCCGCCGCTGAGGGCAATCCACTCGCGCGCCTGTTCGGCACGGGGCGCCGGCAACAGATTGTCCGGCTCGCCTTCGTACCAACCTCCGTAGAGCCGCCAAACGTTCCGGATGAGGAACTGCGGATCGTCGTAGACGGGCCTGAGATATGGCTTTTCGAGCAGGTGCGCCGGAAATTCGACCTGGTGGAGGATGCGGTCCAGGGTGGTTCCGGTGTTCATCAGTGCGACAACCTGGCCCTCGACGGTCTCCAGGAGTTCGGCCGTGCCGGTGAGGGCTTCAGCAATCCGGCCGGCCCCGAAGATGGGCAGCCCGTGCCCGGGGAGCAACGCTTCGGCGCCGAGCGCGGCCATTTCGCGCAGGCCGGCCGCCCACTCGCCTGCGTAACGCTGGACCTTCTGGGGGTTGCCCGCGTTCGGCACGGCATAGATAAAGAGGTCGCCGGGCGCGAGCAGTTTCTTCTCCGGTACCCAGGTCCAGGTGGCGTCGTCCGTTTCGCCGCGGGCGTGGTGCAGCTCGAATGTGAGGTCGCCGGTGCGGAACATCATTCGCTTCTGGTAGGTGACATCCGGGTAGCGGTACTCCTCCTGCCACTTGAACTGAGGCGCATCGATGGCGAACTGGCGGCGGTTGATCGCGGTATTCCAACCGAGCGTCCGCTTGTAACGGTCGAAGTTCCAGCCGAGGTGTTCGTGCCCGTACACCAGCGGCCGCGCCCAGCCCTTCTCCCGGGCATCCGCTTCGAACGGCCCGACCCCGAAGATGTGGTCGACGTGGTGGTGGGAGAAGACAGCTGCGCGCAACGCCGCCTCCGGGCGCCACTTGCGGACCTCCTCGTGGAGCGCCCGCGTATCGTTGATCGCGCCGGTATCGAGCATGACGAGACCATCGCCCGTGTCGATGGTGTTCGCAGAGGCGATCCCCTTGTAATAGAGCACCCCATCCACGATCTCCTCGCCAACGGCCTGGCGGAAGGCAACCGGGTGGATCTCCTGGGTATCGACTTCGCCGTTCCAGAGTTTCTCGGAAAGTTCACGGATGCTGGCCATGTTCGTGCCCCCTGTTCTTCGGCCGCATCATACGGCGAACGAGACGGCGAGCGGTTGCGAATCCCGACCCGCACAAACCCCAGGCGCGACTGACAAGGAGCGCTGCGATGCCCAAACCACCCCGACCGTCGACGGATGAGCATCGCCGACCACAAACCCAACTCAAACCCCAGGCGCGACTGACAAGGAGCGCTGCGATGCCCAAACCACCCCGACCGTCGATGGCTCAGCATCGCCC
>JBATAT010000489.1:0-1714 GCA_049662005.1 Tepidiformaceae bacterium | reverse complement strand
TGTTCGAGCGGTATACGTTCATCAACGACCACCCGGCACTACCCGATGGGCCGATCGGGACGTACCAGGAAGTCATCGCCGAACTGATGCGCACGCAGGCGCTGGAATCGGGCTGCATGATGAACGTGGTCACCGGGGATGTAGACCGGGGGCCTGCGATTAGTTACTGCCGATTCCTAATCCAGGACCAGGCCAACGAGGTGGTGTGGAACGCCCTGGCCGGCGCCGAAATCGATGGCTCGAGGCTCGACGAAATCATGGCGATGCCGCTATATTTGGACATCCGCAATCGAGGGATCGCTCGCTAGCGGCCGTTCCTTGTCGAAACCCTGCGAGCGATCGCAAGCGGCTCGCTGCAGGTGCCGCCCAGCACACCGCTCGACCTTACGGATGAAGTCGAACGAGCAGTTCAGTCGACACCGCCGGTATAATGCGCGACATGGTTGAAACTTTGCCCAACTGTCCCGATTGCCAGTCGAACTACCAGCCCGAGGACAACTACTGCCGCAAGTGCGGGATGTTCCTCGCAGCGGCGCGAGATGCCGCGATTGTCGCGGCCCGGCCGGCACTGGCCGTGCGCGAACCGCGCCAGCGAGCACCGCTGCCCGCGCCCGTGAAGAAGGCAGCGACGGCGATGGCGGTCGGCACGGCCCTTCAGATTGGTGTGAGCCTGACCGGCAAGTACCTCGCACGCCAGGCCGGCAAGCAGGCGCTCAGCGCCGTCACCGGCCGTTCCAAAGCGGAAAAGCAGTCCAAGCGCCCCGAGGGTACGGCGCGCGAGGTGACCCCGCCACAGCCCACGGCAGTCACCGCCGACCCGTACCCTCACGCGGCGGCGATCAGCGAGACGGTGGTCATCCGGCGGGTGTGGATTCGGCGGTAGTTTCGATGGTTTCGCGGCGCCCTGTGATTGAGTGGGGGCGGAGCTCCGCGACTCCTCTTTGTGTCGTTCCGGGGTGTTGGGGGCGGCAGGCTTGTGATTAAGCGGGGGCTGAGCCCCGCGACTCCTGTCGTGTGGTTGTGGCGTGTTGGGGGCGGCGCCCTGTGATTGAGTGGGGGCGGAGCCCCGTCCCTCCTGTTCGTGGTTAGGGGGCGGCGAAGTAGTAGTAATCGTTGTATTGCCAGCCGTTCGGGAGGAGCGACCAGAGCCGGACGTAAAGCACCTGGCCGCCGTGGGGCATGTTCGAGAGGGTGACGTTGGTGTTGGTGCCCATCGAAGCGCCGAGGAGGTTGTTTGAGCCCTGGCTGGTGCCGAGATAGAAGAAGTATTGCTGGGCGCCATTCCCCGGGTTCCAGGTGAACGTCGATGAACTGCCAGTCAGTTGGGAACCTGGCGGCGGGTTCGTCATCTCCGCTTTCGTTCCCTGGGCGCCTCCACCGACGGTTGCGGCCGTGTACGTGGTGTCGCGGTACTGCCAGCCAGTTCCGAACCGTGTCCAGAGGCGGACGTAGACTGTGGCGCCGTTCGTTGGCAGGTTCGTCACGGTGGTGGATGTTTCGGTACCAACCGACCGGCCGACGATGTTGTTAGCCCCGGGTGCTGTCCCAGCATAGAAGAAGTACTGAAGCGCGCCGGAAACGGGGTTCCAGGCGAATGTCGCAGTGGAACCGGGGAGAGTTGCCCCATTGGCGGGATCCGAAATCGAGGCGGGGCCGGACGTGGCGGGAGGCTGTGTGGGCGTTGCGGTCACTGTCTGCGTCGGCGTTGCTGCCT
>JBATAT010000488.1:0-4590 GCA_049662005.1 Tepidiformaceae bacterium | reverse complement strand
GTGCTGGTGGGGCGGTGAATCGTTTCTCGAAATCGCCGGATTGCGGGATGGAGCCGACCAACGCTGATCCATCAACCACCGATGTCGCTTCAGCATCCCAGCGGTCCTTGTCAGTCGCGCCTGTGGTTTGTGTTGGTGGGGCGGTGAATCGTTTCTCGAAATCGCCGGATTGCGGGATGGAGCCGACACCAGGTGATCCATCGACCAACCGATGTCGCTTCAGCATCCCAGCGCTCTTTGTCAGTCGCGCCTGTGGTTGGTGTTGGTGGGGCGGCGAATCGTTTCTCGAAAGTGGCTGCGGTGGTCGATTCGGCGTCCGCCCCGGCTCGTGAATCAGCCGTCTTGTGGCTGCACCGTCGCGCGCAGTCCCGCCGCGGCTCAGATTGCGCGAGGGCGCGAAGAAGGGGTCCGCGACGTGCGTTCGCGAGACCCCTTGCTTCGCCCATCCTGGCGGGAATTGGCTTTAGCGTGGCTTCTCTTCGGCCACGGGCATCGGAAGCGGTCCGATGGGATGTTCGGGACCCTCCTCGAGCTTTGCGAGGTCGAAGGCGGGATCCATGCTCTTCGCGATGGCGACGAGGGCGTCCTGCGAGACCACCGGGCTGATGCCGCGTGAGTAGCCGTTCACGTAGTAGTTGGTGCCGTTCGCGGAAGTCCAGTTGAGGTTGTTCTGGGACTGGTAGCCGGAGCCATCGCCGGTCTGGCTGGAGCCGTAGCGATTCGCTCCGGCGTTGATCGTGTCGGCTCCGCTTTCGAAGTTCCAGTTCAGGTTGTAGCTGGATTCGAAACCGTCGGGCCTGTCGCAGCCAGCGGCGATTTCGGAGCCCGTCAGGCTGGATGAGCTGAGCGTGAAGCCATCGGGTGCCTTGGCCGGCGAGAAGCCGAGACCGGGAAGATCGGAGTTCGTGAGCTGGCGCTCCTGGATGAAGCAGGCTTCATCGAACTTCGGATCGAGGAGCTTCGCCAGCGAACGGATAAGGTCGATACCGAGCGGGTTTTCGGCCTTGGCATAGACACCGAACTGCAGCCCGTCGCGGCTCCAGTTGGCGCCGTACTCGCTGATCTGGCCGGGATAATCCTGCCCGGAGCTGCCGCCGCCCCAAACCGAGACGTTGATGTACGAGAAATCGCTGCCGGACTTCTGCCACCCGGCGTTGAAGCTGAAGCCTTCCTGGGGCTTGACGCTGATATCGCACCCGGCGGCGGGTTCTTCGAACGCTGTGACGTTGAAGTCCTGCTGGTCGAAGCCGGCGGGAATGGCAGGGCGTGGATCGCCGATGCCAAGGGCGGCGAGGTCGGACCAGTCGCCGGGGCCAACAGTCCAGAAGCACTTGAGGTCAGTTGAAGGGGCGAGTTGCTCGATGAGCTGTTGAAGGACGCTCGCCGCTTGCGGATCGACTTCCTGGGCGATGGGGCGCGCAGGGTCGACGGCGGGTGCGGACCCAGAGGAAGTTGAGCCATCGCGGAAGGCGGGCACCGGCCCGTCGTAGCGATACGAATTCACACTTACGTCGAAAATGTAGCCGTTTGCCCAGAAGGTGGCGGAGCCATCGCGGATGACGTTGGCGACGGGTTTGTCGCTCGCGCGCTGTGAGACGTAGGCCTCGATGTTCGTGGCATCGTGCAACCAGGAGGAATCGATGGAAAGGCCGCCACCGGTTGGGTTGCCATCCTTGTCGCAATCAGCAGTGGAGTTGATGGAGAGGCTCAGCGCCGAGAAACCTGTGCCGGGGTAGACCGCTGCGAAGCCTGCGGCGGAGGGATCGATACCTTTTGCGGTTACCACTCCCGGTGGCAGCGGCGTGCGGCAGGCAGGATAGATGGCATCACGACCGCCCGAGCCGCTGTCCTTGCCGATGCCAATGACGTCGTTCGCGCCGTAGGGGATGCTGCGGGGGCTCACATTACCTTCGCCGACGGCAATGCCGGGCAAGACGACCTGGGCGCGGTCGCCCGGATCGTTCGTTTCGTTGTCCATGGTCGCTCGGGCGACAAGCGCGCCGGAGGCGAAAAAGGTTGCAGCCGCGGCCACGCCGAGGATCCAGACCATCGGCTTTCGTGGATTGAACAAAGTGGATGAAGACACAAGGTGCTCCTGGGAAAGTCTCCCTCACCCTATCTAACGGCAGTGCATGCCAAAAAGTTCCCGGGTTGCGGGAATTCGCATGAACACGGTGGCTGGGGGTTTTAGGTGCGGCCCTGGTGTCTCGGGTTGTGCGAGGAATTCATTCAGCGTCATCGACCTCGCGAGTACCATGCCGACGGCATATCCCTCGTCACATCCGGAAAATGCCCCACTCCGTTGGTTCGATCGGGGCGTTGAGGGAGGCGGCGATGCCGAGGCCGAGAACCCGGCGCGTGTCCATGGGATCGATGACGCCATCGTCCCAGAGGCGGGCGGTGCTGAAGTAGGGTGACCCTTCTTCTTCGTATCGCTCGACAGTCGGCGCCTTGAACTGTGCCTGTTCTTCGGGGGAAAGCTCTTCGCCACGGTCGAGGCGGACCTGGAGAAGGACACTGGCGGCCTGTTCACCGCCCATCACGCTGATCCTGGCGTTGGGCCACATCCAGAGCTGGCGCGGGCCGTAGGCACGCCCGCACATCGCGTAATTGCCAGCGCCGAAGCTCCCGCCAATCACCACGGTGAATTTCGGGACGTTGGCGCAGGCGACGGCGGTCACCATCTTCGCGCCGTCCTTGGCAATGCCCGCGTTTTCGTATTGCTTGCCGACCATGAACCCGGTGATGTTCTGGAGGAAGACGAGCGGTGTCTTGCGCTGCGCGCAGAGCTGGACGAAGTGGGCGCCCTTGAGTGCGCTTTCGCCGAAGAGGATGCCATTGTTCGCAACAATGCCGACCGGGTAACCCATAATCCGCGCGAACCCACAGACGAGGGTCGTGCCGTAGCGTGCCTTGAATTCGTGGAATCGCGAGCCATCGACGATCCGGGCGATGATTTCGCGCACTTCGACGGACTGTTTGAGATCGGATGGGATGATTCCGTAGAGGTCAGCGGGGTCGTGGAATGGCTCCTCGGGCTCGCTGACCTGCCAGGGGAGGTGTTGTCGGGTGGGGATGCTTTCGATAATGCTGCGGACCATTCTCAGGGCTTCGCCGTCATCTTCCGCGAGATGATCGGCGACGCCGCTGATGCGCGTGTGGACATCGGCGCCGCCCAGTTCTTCGGCGGTGGTGACTTCGCCGGTCGCGGCTTTCACGAGGGGTGGGCCACCGAGAAAGATCGTGCCGGTTCCGCGGACGATGACTGTCTCGTCGCTCATCGCGGGGACGTAGGCGCCGCCCGCCGTGCAAGAACCCATCACGGCCGCGACCTGGTAGATGCCCTTCGCGCTCATTCGCGCCTGGTTGTAGAAGATGCGGCCGAAGTGCGATTTGTCTGGGAAGACATCGTGCTGGAGGGGAAGGAAAGCGCCACCGGAATCGACCAGGTAGATGCATGGAAGATGGTTCTCCTCAGCGATTTCCTGGGCGCGAAGGTGCTTCTTTACCGTGATCGGGTAGTACGTTCCTCCCTTCACTGTTGCATCGTTGGCGATGACGACGCATTCGCGGCCGTGGACGACACCAATACCGGTGACGATCCCCGCACTCGGGATGTCGTCCTCGTAGACGCCGGATGCGGCGAGTGGACTCAGTTCGAGGAAGGTCGTGGCCGGGTCGATCAGTCGCTGGATGCGCTCCCGGGCGAGGAGCTTGCCCCTGTTCCGGTGCCGGGCGACGTAGTCTTCGCCTCCGGCGAGAGCGACCCGTTCCAGGCGTTCGCGAAGGTCGCGCGAAAGTTCGAGGTTGCGCACTCGGTTCGCCTTGAACTGTGGATCGCGGAGGTCGACGCGGCTCGGCAACTCGGGTACGTCGTGCCAGTTCATCGCTGCGTAGCGTACATGAGGGCGCTCACGCTTTCGCGATGGGCAACGGCGAGGTGTGCGTGGAAGGCGCCGCGATGGGTTCTGTGCCGTCGGCGTTCAGAACGAGGTAGCCGCAATCGCACGGGTGTTGGTCCATGTTGTAGTGGAACTTGTACGCCTCAATGAGTCCGGAGGCGCGATGGAAGCCGTTCGCCTCGATCCAACGACGAGCAGCGGCCGCGGCTTCGTCGATCTCGTCGAAGTTGTCTGCATAGACGTAGGCGTAGCTGCCGCCGGGGAAGAGCGCGGTTCGTGCCGGTGGCGGTGGACTGTAGTCTCCGCGGATCGGGACGCCAGTTCTCAAGGTGCCTTTCTCGTCATCTGTAATCCCGAGCGCGGCGATGTCTATCCTGCCGAGGGCGGGCCGTGTTCGAACCCGCCAGTCGTTGAACGCGTCCCAATGCGCTCCGATGACATCCCAGTCCGGTATGAGGACGCCCTCGGGTGTTCGCGAGTAGCCATCGGCGAGTTCGAAATAGGCGATGCGCATCTCGGGAAGCCGGGCGAGCCAGGCGCGCCGGTCGGTCACGGTATGGCCCCGAGTTCTTTCAGCTCGGCTATCCGATCCCAATCGAGGCCCAGTTCTTCCACGAGGATCATTTCGGTGTGCTGGCCGAGTTCGGGCGCCCAATCGCCGGGCTCCGAAGGCGTGCCGTAGAAGTCC
>JBATAT010000487.1:0-2789 GCA_049662005.1 Tepidiformaceae bacterium | reverse complement strand
GGGTTCCGTTGGCGGCGAAGCGCAGGACCTTCATTGCCCGGACGCTGATAATTCGCCCCGACCCGGCGGCGCCGCGACACGCCTCGCAGACGAGTCCCCCGGATCCCACCGAAAACAACGCCTCCGCCTCAGGCAGCCGAGCCCCACAAATCGCGCATTGCGAAAGCTGAACTTCGTAGCCGGTGAGCGCGAGCACGTGCAGTTCGAAGTACCGCCCCACGGTCAGCGGCGCCCCCGCGTTCAGCGCTTCGAGCAGTTGCACCAGCAGATCGTACAGATCTACCTGTACCGCATGGTCGACCGTGAAGCGATCGACCAGTTCGCAGCAATAGACTGCGAGCGTGAGGCGATCGAGGTCATCACGAACCGCAAGGTACGCCGCGATGGTCTCGGCCTGCGTGACGATGTCGAGGTTGCGGCCGGTCGCGACGTGCAGTTGGCTGCGTGTCAGCGGCTCAAGATGACCGCGCATCCGGCTCTTCGTCTTTCGAACCCCGCGCGAAATTGCATCGAACTTCCCCAGGGTCGGGCTGAAAATCGTGAAAATGGAGTCGGCTTCGCCGAGGTTGCGGCGGCGCAGGATCACGCCTTCCGTGTTGTAGGTTCGGGCGCGGCTGGCCATTGGCTACACTTCCCGGCGGCCTTCGAGCGCCCGGGCGAGGGTCACGTCGTCGGTGTACTCGAGGTCGGCCCCGCTCGGCAGGCCCCGGGCAAGCCGCGTCACCCGCACGCCAGCGGGCCCAACGAGGCGCTGGACATACATGGCCGTCGCTTCGCCTTCAAGGTTCGCGTTCGTGGCCATGATGATCTCTTCGATCTCGCCAGCCTGGAGACGAACGACCAGTTCGCGCACGTGGATATCTTCCGGCCCTACACCGTCAATCGGATTGAGAACCCCGTGGAGCACATGGTACTGGCCGCGATATCCGCCGGAACGTTCGATTGCCAGCACATCGAGCGGCTGTTCGACCACGCACACCACCGTCCTGTCGCGGCGATCATCAGAACAATAACCACAGGGGTCGTTCTCGGTGATGTTGAGGCAGACCGAGCAGAAGCGGATGCGCCGCTTCACATCCATCACGGAATCGGCCAGCGCGAGCGCATCCTGTTCGCTCGTGCGGAGGATGTGGTAGGCGAGCCGCTGTGCCGACTTCGGGCCGATGCCAGGGAGCCGGTGAAACGCCTCGATGAGCCGCTGGATAGGCTCGGGGGTGGAGGGAACCTCGGCCATTCGAGTGCTAGCCGAGCCCGAGTCCGGGCAACCCGAGGCCGCCCGTAATTGCACCGAACGACTCCGATTGGAGCGCTCCCGCCTTCTCCGAGGCGTCTGTGATCGCTGCCATGATCAGGTCCTGGAGCATTTCGACGTCTTCCGGATCGACGACATCAGGGGAGAGCGTGATCCCAGTGATTTTCTGTTCACCCGACATGGCAACGCGAACCGCGCCGCCGCCCGCCGACCCCTCGACGTTCGTGGCGGCCAGCTCGGCCTGCGCTTTCGCGAGCATCTCCTGCGCTTGAGCGAGGGCGTTTGGACTCCCAGCGCCGCCGCCCACGGAACTCCGGCCGGGGAGGCCACCCCCACCGCCGCGCCGGAGGTATCGATTGTTACCGCTGCTCTTTGCCATTTATGTATCCTTCCCAATCGGCGTGGCGCCCATCGCCCGGGCTGCCTCGGCGAGGTGGCCTTTCGATGTTTCGCGTTTTGGCTGTGCTGTGCCGTCCGTCAGCGTGACTTTCAAACTGATCGGCCGTCCAAGAATTGCGGTCGCCTGTTCCTCAACCATCGGGCGGCAGGCGCTATCGACCTTTTCCATCGGCATTTTGCGCTGGAACCCAAGTTCGAGCACGTCGCCGTCCATCTGAAGGACTTCGAACGAGCCGTTAAGCCACATCGCCAGCGACGGGTTGATCATCTTGCAGTTTTCGTAAAGGTCGCGAGTGAAGCGTTCTTGTGCCGAAAGGGGTGCGTCGCGCGGGATGGTCGCGGCCGTCTCCGTGGCGGACGGGCGGGCGAGACGCGTCCCCGCCGGTGCTCGGCCCGCTGCTGCTGTCACGATTGGCGCCGCTACGGGTGCGATTCCGCCCCCGAGAATCGCGGTCGCGCAGGCCACCTCCAGGGGGATCGGGCTGGCCGGGTCCAGGCGGAAGTCGGCGCGCGCCAACTCGGCGACGGCGGAGGTCAGCTTTCGAACACCGTTGGCCCGAACGGCCTGTGTCACGACGTCGGCAAACGGGTCTTCAGGTTTGGGTTCGCCACGAAGCACGCTCGGAAGAATGTCACGGATAAGGTCGATCACCGCTCGCGTGAAGCGCCCGATGTCGATCCCGTCATCGGCCACCGATCGTGCGATTTCGAGCGCCGCACCAAGGTCCTCATCCAGGATCGCGCGCACAACCCCGGCGACCCGGGCATCGTGAACCTGGCCCATCGCCGCGAGGACTTCGTCGACCGTCGGACTTGCGCCGTACCGTGCCGCCACCTGTTCCATCATCGTAATCGCGTCGCGGAGGCCGCCGCGCGATTGGACGGCGATCGCGGCGAGCGCTTCGGTCGGGAATTCGAAACCTTCGCCCCTGGCGATGACATCGAGCCTGGCCACGCTCGCCTCATTGTTGATCCGGTGGAAGTCGTGGCGCTGGCAACGCGAAATAATGGTGGCCGGCATCTTGTGGAGTTCAGTAGTCGCAAGGATGAAGACCGCGTGCGGAGGCGGCTCTTCGAGCGTCTTCAGCAGCGCATTGAACGCCCCATCGGTGAGCATATGAACCTCGTCGAGGAGGTA